>JANOAI010000355.1:0-4976 GCA_031411055.1 Pirellulaceae bacterium | reverse complement strand
TCAACCTTCGAGGATGAATACATGTCCGAATCTGAAACAGATCCGACACAAGAAGCAACGCTACCGAACTTGATAGGCTTTGCCGCCTGTTCCGTCAGTCGCATAGTGGTATCCCCAATAATCAAAGGAGGTCCCGTGCGGGTTTGGTGAGTTGTCGGCATGTCGTGAAATCGTAAATCGTCGCGGATCGAAACGATACATGGCGGAAGCTTCTGTCTGTAATGAAGGTCCCCATGGGTGCTCGTGATTGTGCATCATGAAAACACCGCTCTGCCAATAAATCGCTCCATCGGGGCCATAGATTAAATTGTTCGCGGCATGATGCGTGTCCGATGAATCGAGTCCCTGCAGCATAATAGTACGCACATCGGCAACATCGTCTCCGTCGGTGTCTTTAAGGAACAAGATCTCGGGAGTACAAGTAACGATCACACCGCCATTCCAGAATTCGAAACCGAGCGGATTTTGAACACGAGCAAACTCGGTCGTTCGATCGGCTTTTCCATCGTTGTTATCGTCGTGGAGGATGAGCAAGGCGTCGTTCATCTCCTTGAGCGGTTCCCACTTTGGATAGGTTGGCCAAACGGCCGCCCACAGTCGCCCCTTGGTGTCGAATTGCATTTGCACTGGGTTCACGAGCTCAGGGAACTTGGCTTCATCAGCAAACAAACTGACTTCAAATCCCTTTGCGATCGCCATGTGTTTGATACCTTCTTCGCCACTGATATAGTTGAGACTTCCTTCCTTCTCAGCGCTCGAACTCTTGCTACCACCACCCACATTCGAAATCACCTCGATAGGTTTTGGTACATTGCTATCGTCGATTCTGAGATCCTTGCCATTGGCGACGGACCAAACGCGTGTATCGCGATTCATGGTCATGACATCGAGCATCGACAACTCATGCTTTAAAACAACCGCATTGGTTTGGTCGTTCGTAAAGGCCAAGGTCGAGCGTCCACCCCAGACGTCGTTGCCGTCTCGAGCTCGATAACGATTGTTCCAGTGATTCTCCTTGTCGAGCACGGCTGCTCGGAGTTGCTCCATCGAAGCGGAAGCACTGATTTGATCGCCCATCAAAGCCGTGGCGATAACTTCGGAGATTTGACGATTGCCTTCTTGTGTCAAATGCACGCCATTAATCGTTAGCGGTACTCGAGCTTTCTTGAAAACTTCAAGCGATGGATGGAAGAGGTCGACGAACCCAACGCCCGCTTCTTTGGCTGCAGCTTCGGTGGCTTTGGTGAAGGCTTCGAGCTGGATATTGTGTTCTTTGCCATCGGGCACGTTCACGTTGTGCGTATTTTCGTGCGCGATCGGGCTGAATAAGACAATGCGTGGGAATGATTTTCCATTGGCTTTAGAGCCACGCGTTTTCTTGACGAAAGCGACCAACTTTTTCTGATACTCACCCGCTTTTTCAACTCCATCGAACGATTCGTTATAGCCGAAGAAGGCGAAGACGACATCGGCCTTTACATACTGCAGATATTCCGTCATCGATGTAAAGCCCTTACTGCGGGGGAACGAATCAGGACGGTCACCACTGGCGCTCATGTTTCGGAAACGGACTTGCTTATCAGGAAGGGCACTCTGAAGAAGCGTCTCCATCCATCCATCATGTTGCATGCGATCTGGCAATCCGTTGCCGAGGATGGCAACGACGTCGCCTTTTTGAAATGCAAACGGAGTCGGATCGCGATAGTCGGCTGGAACTTCCGCAAGAGGTGGCTCCTTCGGTGCCTCCGGTTCTTTCTTCTTGTCCTTGGTTTTGGCATCGCTTTTCGCGAGCGGTTCAGTTGGTTTTCCATCGAAGGATCGGTACGTCAGTTTGCCACCATTCTTAATATCAATCTCCATCGTCTCAGGAGCCGCAACGTTGGCTGTCCGAAAGACTTCTTTCCGATCTGCGTCGAGAAGCGTTAGCGTAAAGCCCTCGAGTCGGCTTTCGAAACCCTTGCGATTCCAGACGCCAACTTTTTCAATGTCCACAGCCTGTCCGAGATCAACTTCCCACCAAGGTTTCGTCGATCCAGAATTCGAAGTATGCGTTTGACCACCTTTGCTCCAATCCGAATCTTTGTTCCCGTCCACTGCCTTATTAGCAGAGGCGCCTCCGTTGGTACTCGATTGCGTAGCCTTACCGTTTTTCGCAATGTTTTTGCCACCGCTGATCACTTCGACTTCGGCAAGAGTGAGAACCCGCTTGTCGCCAGGAAGCTCAATACGAACGAATCGGGCTGGTTTGCCAGTAACCAGCGTGCCCGGGGCTGGTTCGACGGATTTTCCTAACTCGGCTTTTTTCTCTGCCCGCTTCTCCGACTTGTCTTTCTTCTCTGGCTTGTCTTTCTTTTCCGAATCCTTGTCCGCAGGCTTACTGGCGGTTGGATCCTTCGTGTTGTTGTTGGCTGGAATCGGACTTTCGTAACCAGCGTACATTTCTGGCTTGACACCGCGCGCATAAGCATTACCCGCGAACGTGTTCGGCTTGAATGGCCCAACCAACCCGATATTCGCGTCGGGTTTAATCGAAGCTTCCATACTCAACGCCCAGAAGCATCCGTTAATAATCATCCGACGATAGCCATCGTTCAAAAGATCTTCAGGCGTACCGTAGAGCGAAGTGAAAACACGGCCTACTTTTCCCGATGCGGACTTGTAAGTGCGAGTCCATTCGGAAGGCATGGGCGGCTTTGTCGCATCGGCTGGCGAATCGGGGGTCATACCATCTAAGGGCTGAGCGATTGTAAGAATTTCACCGTCGATGGGCTTGCCTACATAACCGCCGGCTTGCACCCAAACATCTTTCACGCCGCGTAGAATCGGATGGGACTTTTTCTCTTCCATGATTGTGATGCGAGTACTCTGAGCATGATTTTTTCCATAGTGCCCGACCCATGTTTGTCCTAGCACTTGATGGCCGAAACCAAGTTCGTATTCCGCGCCTTTGTATTCAAAGGAGTATTTCGGAAACGGCTCGGAGTCTTTGATTTTGAAGGCATGCGTCGATGTTCGCATTCCAACGATCGGTCCGCCACGATTAAGGTAGGTGTCGAAATGCTTCATTTGCTCTTCAGGAAAGCTCTGAAAGCGCAGAAACACCACGGCGAGATCAGCGGTATCCAATGCTTCCAGCCCAGGCATATTCGAGTTGCCTGCAACGATTTCGCCGGTCGCCTTGTCTATATTAAATAGTACAGTGCATTTGAAGCCGTGATGCTTTGCCAAAATACGAGCGAGGGCTGGCAGCGATTCTTCGGAACGATATTCATGATCACCGGCCAGGAAAACGATGTGCTTCCCCTTTCCGGCGCCTTCCGTTCCGTCATACACGAGCTGCGCGGCGCTAGAAGTAGCAGCCAGGACGCAAAGCATAGAACTTGCTAAGGAGGAAAAGATGGCTCGACAAACGTTTTGCAACGAGCAGAAAGGCGGGAGGAAGGTGTTTCTCATGGTGGTAGTGTAATCAACGGAAAAGAAAGGATTAAGCGGTTACATCCGTTCTTTTCACAAAATTCGTTCGGTGAAATGCAAAATTGGAAAGGACGGCTTTGGAAGTCAGTTCTACTTGTCCCCAGAAAAGAGCGTGTCTGCTCAAAGCAGATTCAACTCGCCCGGTTTTGCCGTTCAAAAACGTCCCTGCCTTGAACACATCGTCAAAAAAACGGTTTAGTACCTTGTCCAGATTAAGAATCTGGGTTGTGGTAACCGTGTACGGCGGACTTCCAGTCCGTTGATGGCAATCTTAGGCGACGGATAGGAAGTAACTTGTACCCAAATTTTTAAGATTGACAAAGCACTCGTTCGACTGTCCCAAATCCTTACGGAAGGCATCATCTCATTGATAACACGAAGCGCAAGCGAGTGGTTTTCTTGAGGTTTCGATAGTCAAACCACTCGCTTGCGATTCGTGTTAAAGGATTTGGGACAGTCGAACTAGCGAATTTCTTCAATTGCTGCGCCTATTCAACAACTGCTCAAGGGCTTATTCCTCGACGAGCTGGTAAAGTCCTTTACCGTAGCGGCGAAGTTTGCCCTGTTCGGCGAGTTCCTCCCAGACCTTCATCGGGAATTGATTGGGGGGCGTAATTGCGACCACGCCCGATTTTCCACCGCCCGACATGGGGCCTCTTCCAAGCCGCGATTCGTCGTCGAGCTTTGTCAGTTTCATTCGCTTCCGAAATGCCTTCATCGCTTGACGAAGTTCTTCTTTCTTGGCGGCCAAAACATCGGCGTTCGGTAGCGTTGCTTCTTGTGTCGGATCTGTTTCAGATTCGGACATGTATTCATCCTCGAAGGTTGATGGTTATATCGATCGCAAATTCATCGATTCTGAATTTTCACCCGTGTCGCGGCATGCGACCTATGGCCGGACGCTACTCGTATTCTAGCTGAGATTTTCAAATTCATTTTGACACTCCTCGCTGATCGCCGGTAAAACCTGAACTCGTCTGTACCCAATCCCGCAGGCTTGCCCTGCGGATAGTTCGGTTTTCCACTAACTATAGAATACCCCGCGCTCCGTTGCTTGACCGCCGGATTTGCCTTCGGCAAATCTGGCGGCCAAGCGGGGGTCGCGGCAGGTCGTTTGCTTAGTGAAAAACCGAACGAACTGCGGGGTAAACCAGCAGGATTTTTTGTACGATAAAAATCAAGCACCGGCGATCAGCGAGAAGTGTCTTCATTTTCTCGAAATCGAGTTGCTTTTAAACTTGAGTCGCTATCCTATTCTCCCACTTTCGGAACAACCGTTTTCCAACGGTTGATCCGAAAGTGGTAAATGTCCTCGCGTCTCAAGCTCAACAAAGGAAAGAATTGCAAACTCAACGCTTCCCTAGAGCAGTTCTCACGTGGGTGTAGCGTTTTTTCAACGCGATTGTAGCCGAGCTGCGCAAGCAGCCGGGTGTATTGCCGCTTGCCGAAGGCTCGTCCGGCCTGGCAAATCCGACCTTCGAATGCGCCGGGCTGTTCGCGCG
>JANOAI010000354.1:0-1885 GCA_031411055.1 Pirellulaceae bacterium | reverse complement strand
CATTCGATACCTCCTTGTGGTTGACCTGATACTCGAGTGGCTAACCATTTGGAAAGTCGTCGCATGGCGTCAAGATCAATTAACCCAAATTTTTCACTTCGGCTAACGTTGAGTTGACCAGTAGTCTGGGGGGAAGTTCTTAATCGAACGATCTCATTCTGGAAAGTCGTTGATGTCTTGAAGTCGTTAGAACATTCGCTCTCCAAAACTCTATTGTGGCAAGTGCCGCAACTTCTCTAGCTAAAACTCAACTTGGAATTGCGAACGATAGAGGATGCCGTCATCGCCTACCAGGATATCGCTGCCGGTGTTGTTGAGCGGCGCACCATCCAAGACGGCTGCTTCGAGGGTCAACTTCATCAGGCTATTCTTGAGTGGGAACCAGTTGCTGGCCAGGGCATACTCGGATGCTGCGGCTGAATAATCGCTGACTTGCGAGTAGCGAAAGTTGAGATCGACTTTTTGGGGTATCAAGAACTTGCCCCCTTCCGCGTAGAACCCCTTTTGAAACACCGACGTGTTTGTAGGACCGAGATCTGTCCGGAAGTCACCGAGCCAACGAAAGAACACCTCGCTATCGAAACTCCAGCCGTTTCGCTTCCAACCCAAATCGACCCCATAGAAAAAAGTGTCGAATCCCGTGACGGTTTGACCGACAAACAAAGCATTGGGTGTGACCAAGCGAGTACCGTCCGCTAGTCGAATATAGTCGGTTTCGGCAAGCAAGATTCCGTTGCCGACATCGGCTTGCGAAGCGTAGACAAATGAATGTCCAATCCGCATCCGCGTTTGATCTTGCTCCTCGTAGTCGACCAGCATGTCTCCGAAGTTGCCGAAAGGGTCCCAGTAGCTGTTGAGTGCGACCGCCATTTTATTATCTTGTTCGCTTTCAATCATATTGGCAGTTCGATATCCGTTTCCCACCATCCCTTCGATGAAAAGATTGTCGCCAATTTTTCCATTCGCGAAGATCCCCACCGTTCGATCGGGACGAAAAAAATCGCACGCCATAGGGCGATCGACCATCCGCGTATATCTTGCGGAAAGAATCCATTGACGACTACCTGGGACTTTGCGCTTTCCAAGTTGAAATCCAAGGGAGTCCGTTGCCTGCCAGCCCCACCAGTAGTCAAAGAAATCAACTGTATCCGCTCCGTCGGTATCACCATCCAGATTGACGAAATACGTCAGCCGAGGATCGAGTGCAAATCCAGAAAAGATCAATCGAGCACGTTCAACGTCAAAAAGGTTGCGATCGCGAACCGGGAAAGTAGTACCGGCTTGATCTGTCCGCGTACCGACTTCCTGGTCGATCAAATGATAGCGCATCTGCCCCCAACCGCGAATTTTCAATTCGAATGGGTTTCGCTCTTTGTTGATTGGCCGAACGACAAAACCTTGGTCGTATTCCGCGACGAAGCGTGAACTGCTTACGGACGATGCCGCCGCAGGGATAACACAGTTATTCTCTTCGTGCGGAATCTCGGATCGAACGGAAGCCGACGCTTGATCGCCTTCAGGCAGTGGTGAAGGTTCGAATCCGTTAGGAAGATAAACCGGACTGAACTCAAAGTCGGCTCGCGAGGTTTCTGAAAGAACGCTTGACGCTGTTTCCGAGGGAGTCGTGAAGTCGGCGCATGCAACACTCGGCAGGCTTAGCGCGAGTGCTGTCCATTCGAAGAATGTTTGCCATCTAATCCAAGTCACTCGACGAAGTTCCACCGCAGGCGTTTAAAGCTACTATACCTAAGTTTCTTTTCGGAATTCTCGATCCCATTGGACGAACGAATCTAGTGGAGCGTCAAGTTTTAAATTTAGGGATCGGTTATGGGGTCAGGAGTCAATTGTGCAAAGCACCCGAAGGGCCGTTCCGGCAATTGACTCC
>JANOAI010000353.1:0-14996 GCA_031411055.1 Pirellulaceae bacterium | reverse complement strand
CGATGGATACCCCTCAAAAAGCATCGACCATCGCTTATCTTAATCGGTTTGCGGAAGATCGCTATCTTCATCAAACAACCGTCCAAGCGACTCGCGGAAGCCAAGCGATTCTTCATGAAGACCTACCGCAATTATTGGCTTCGGTTCAAGACGAGCGTATTTTGAGCGGGACTTGGAGAATTCACTTTCACGTCCCCATTTTCTATGAACGCGTGGGAGAACTCGGAACGACTCGTTCCGAAATTGATACGTGCTTGAGTGTGCTTGGTACCAATACCGATTCGTTTACAGGGCACTTCGAGGTTGAAACTTACGCTTGGTCGGTATTGCCCCAAGAGTTGCAGGGACGGCCTTTGGCCGAAGAAATTGCCGATGAATTGCGCTATTTTAGAAAGAAAGTAACGAAGTGAAGATCTTGCTCTTTGCTGCCGCTCGTCAGCGTGTTGGTGGCAACTCGATCGAACTGAACATCGCTGTCCCCACAACCGTCAAGGTTCTGCGGCGAGAGATTGCTGAGCGATATCCTGACTTGGCGAGTTTACTTGCTTCAAGTCGAATTGCAGCGAATCAAAAATTCATGGACGAAGAAGCCACGCTCGATGGTAGCGAAGAAATTGCCATTATCCCGCCGGTTAGCGGTGGTTAGAAATTCAATCCTTTCAATAAAAGAAAAGAATCAATGCCCCAAGATTTAACGGTTCCTTCACCCGATCGCGTGCTCGAATTACTCGAAGCCTTCCGTCGCTCCAAGACCATGTTCGCCGCCGTCTCGTTAGGTGTTTTCGACTATCTGGAAAAAGGGGAAGCTTCACTTGGTCAGCTTGCGAGCGATCTGGGATGCAATCAAACCGCTCTCGCGACCTTGCTCGACAGTTGTGTCGCGATTGGCTTGCTCACACGCACGGAAGACCGTTACTTGAATACACCGGATGCGATGACCTATCTGTGCACTAGTAGCCCACGCAGAATGACCGGTTACATCAACTATTCCAATCAAGTGATGTGGCAAATGTGGTCTCATATGGAAGACGCAATTCGTGAAGGGACGCATCGTTGGAAGCAAACATTTGGAATGGACGGTCCCATTTTCTCGCAATTCTTCCAGACGCCCGAGGCGATGAACGAGTTCCTCATGGGGATGCATGGCTTTGGAATGATCACCTCGCCGCATGTCGTTCAGAATTTCGATCTGACTCGCTTTAAACACCTGGCAGATCTAGGGGGAGCAACCGGACATCTCGCCATTGCTGCTTGTCAACGATACTCGCATCTTAGGGCGACCGTTTTTGATTTGCCTCACGCTTTGGGTTTAGCCCGCGAGATTGTTTTACATTCCGGTGTCGCCGATCGGATTGCGATCGAAGGAGGCGATTTTTTTCACGACAAACTTCCTTCGGCCGATCTCTACTATCTAGGTCGGATCATCCACGATTGGTCGGAACCGAAAATTGAACTATTGTTAACGAGAATATATGAAGCCTTGCCGGTCGGTGGTGGGCTCTTGATCGGTGAGAAAATCATTGAAGAATCGCGTACCGGCCCGCGATGGGCCATGATGCAGAGTTTAAACATGTTGATATGCACGGAAGGCACCGAGCGAACGCTCAGCCAGTATGATCACTTGTTGAAGAACGCCGGATTCAAAGAGGTTTCGGCTGTTCGAAATTCGGTGCCGTTGGACTCGATTTTGGCGATTAAGTAGTCGAGAAAGATCGCTGAATCATCGCCACTTTTCGATGAACTCGGAAAATGGATATTCGATCACGGTCAGTCCAATTTCGTCTTGCATTATTTCCCATAGACGAGCGTAACCGCGATCGATCAGTTGCGTTCGTCCTTGGACGAAATCGGGATCCAAGCTGGCTTTCGCAAACGGGCCGCTGCATTGGATCGGAGGATCAAACCGATTGTCGGTAATGAACTGAGCTAACGTTGCGTTGCATCGAAGGTGACACTCTGGTTGCGTATGCAATGTTTCGGGGTCGATTTCACCGATTACAAAGCGCAGATAAAGTTCGCTGTCGATGATATCTTCGACTTCTTTGCCACAGACTCGACAGAGGTAACCCTGATCGCATTGCGCCATTACAAACCTAGGACGTCGAACATCGAATAGAGCCCGATCGGTTTGTTCGCGATGAATTTCGCCGCTAATAAGGCTCCCGTAGCATACGGATCGCGGTTGCTGGCTCCAACACGGACTTCAATGATCTCGCCCATCAGGCCAAAACAAATCGTGTGTTGGCCAGCGTCGTCGCCAATACGAATCGCATGATATCCGATTTCATTGCGTGGACGTTTGCCTACCAGTCCCTCGCGTCCATGGACGTGCTCGGTTTGGCCCATCTGTGCAGCCACGATTTGCCCGAACTTGAGAGCGGTACCGCTTGGGCTGTCTTCTTTCATCCGATGATGCCGTTCGAGGATTTCGACATCGACGTTGTCTCTTACCGGCGCCAAGGCTTTGGCCGCCTGTTCAACCAGTTTCATGGCAATATTAACGGCAACGCTCATATTCGGAGCATAACAAATGGGGATCGCCTTCGAGGCCTTTTGGATACGCTCGGTTTGTGCTGCGTTGAGCCCGGTGGTCGCGATCACCAACGGAATTTTCTGGGATTCGCAATAGTCGATGGCAGCCATGCAGGCGTCTGGGGTGGAGAAATCGATCGCGACCTGCACTGTGGATGGCCAAGTGGATGCAATCGCGAGCCCAATCGGGTTGACACCCGCGAGTGCTCCGGCATCGATTCCCAAAGAGGAACTTCTGGGTCCAACGATCGCGCCGGTCAAATGAAACGCCTGATCTTGGCTTCCAATTGCGATCAGTCGCTTTCCATTGCGCCCCGACGCTCCGTGGATAACTAGGTTGAGTGGCTTGGTGGTCATACGTTTATGTGATGGGTAGAACTTGCGGAGGCATGCAACAACCCACTCAGCTTGATGGATTTTTGTAAGCTGTAAATACCCAAATCCAAGAAGTGCAAAAGACAAAGACGCAGAGAACGGCAAGGTCGTAGGCACTTGGCTAACCTTGAGATTCTCTGCGTCCTCAGTATTTCCTGTTCCGAATCGTCGTACTTCGAATTCGATTAGGCCACTTTATGACAACCACTATTTCTTTGCAAACGCGTACTCAGAACTATTTGGATCGAAGTCCGAGTCCTTCAGACCCACGTTGAACTTGATGTCCTGGTAGGTGTATTCCTCGATAATTTCGGGTTCGCCACCGGGAGTTTTTGGCCAAGTGTAAGCAGCATAACGAACTGGGAGTCGGTACTCATTGTCGATAAAGACCTGAGCAATATGGAAATCGTAAGGGGCTTTTTGTTCGGGATGATCGACTTGAATAACCGTGCATTCGCGGTTACTTACTTTGGCACCCTCAAAGAATTGCACGCCGCACTCACCGACTTGCTTGTCGCGTTCGCCACGCTCGATAAGCTTGGTCACGAGATTGGTGATGCCAATATCGGTGATCGGATAACGTTGACCTTGCATGGCCAACCACCCATTCGGTTCAAGGACGTGCGTGCCAAGCATCCGCTTCATGCCGCCTTCATGAGCAAACAGCCGACCTTGGTTAGCGTTCTCAACATAGAGAACTTCGCGACCTTTAATCGTTGCGGGCTTCAGAAACGCCAAGTAGACACTGAAGGGAACGACGATTTGACCGTTTTGGACTTTGCGATTGCGGACCTTGGCCCGCATATACTCGTTTTCGCCGAGGACGTCTCCAATTCTTTCGCGCTTCACCAGGAGAGCCGTGTAGTCATGGACATTGGCGTCGATCAAGGTGAGACTTTCACGAGCTATGTTGATAGCTGGATCAAGCGCATGAGGCGCAGCTGGAGTTCCAGGCTGCGTCTGTCCCTTGGCGATACGAAAGACAGGTTCATTGAGCTGTCCTGGTGCCGGTGCCGTCTGAGTTTGTTGAGCGAGTAGAGCGTTCGAACTCGTGAACGGTAGCGAGGCAAAAATCGAAGCTAAAACAATCCGTCGAAAGCTGAATTTCATGGCAGGGAGAGTTCCGTCCTTTGAACCTAATTCGCCTCGTTTGGCATCCGTTTTGCCAGCAATTCTCGGCGTCATGTCACGTATCGTGAATTGCAGCTAACCAACATGATGGAAAAACGGCACGTTGGTACATTCCTACTTTCCGTCACTATCCAATTCTTTGGGTTTATCGACCTCGCGGAGCTCGGAAAGTGGCTTGGCTCCCTGAATATCCTCGGGCCATTTTGACCATACGTCCGTTTTTTCCTTGAGTCGATTAAGTAGCTCTTGGCGCGCCTTACGCTTCTTTTCGTCGTTGAGTCGAGTTCGAATTTCAACTTGGGCCTCTTCAAAAGGAATCGTCCGAGCTGATTCTCGTTCAAGAACTTCGACAATTTTCAGTCCATCCGTATCCTCGATGACCAAGCTCAGCCTCTTAAGAGGAATTGAAAAGATGACTTCATCGACTTTCGTACTCTTGAGTGCCCCTTGGGTCGTCCAATCATAGACTCCGCCTGCGGACGCCCGAACACTGTGCGACAACCGTTTGGAGACCGACTCAAACGATGCTCCCCCCAGATACACTTCATTTCCCATCTGCGAGATCAATTGCTGAGCTTCTTCGACGTTGGCACATTTGCCGTAGAGGGCAACCATTTCGCGGAATTTAGCCCGAGCTGGACGTCGAAAGTCATCTAGATGGGCTTCGTAAAAGTCTCTCATTTCGTACAATTCGATGTCGAACTTCTTCGGGACATGCTTTTCGACAGCTTGCTGTGCAAAGCCAGTCGCTTTGAAGACTTCGAATTGAGCTCGTAGTGACGTTCCTTCTTTGCGAAGGGATGCATCCAGCTCTGCATCGGTTTCAACCTTCTGGGACCGCCGCATGTTCGGCAGAATGGACTCGTAGAAAACTTTTGTAATTTGCTTGTCCATTTGCTTTCGAGCATCGGCCCGTTCGTTCAAGGGCTTTCCCGCTACTTGTTCGTTGATGAAGTCCTGAGCCAACATCTTGGACTGCGCAAACTGAACTAATGCTTGACGCGTCATTTTCTCGCGAAGCATGGGGAGCATTTCTTTGGGAGCTTTTTCTTCGATCTCAATCATTTGTGACTCGATGAATGGGAGCATATCGCCCGCCAAAACCCAGTCCTCGCCGATCAATGCTATCGCCTCGCCTGGGGCGAAATAATCGAAATTGGCCCCCACCAAAGGTGCTGCGTTCGTCTCCAGTGGGTCCTTTTTTGCATAGGAGGCCGACTGAGCATTCACCTTTTCGAAATTCGGTGCTGGATCGTTTGGAACCGACCAACCCTCAAGTGGTTTCGGAGCAAAATCTTGAGCAACGACATCGACCAGAAAACTGCTCGATGCCGCAAGAAAGAGTGCGGATAACCAGCTCATGCTAGGCAAATGGGATCGATAAGTGTGCGACCGTATTGTCAATTTGGATGGTTAAAGTATTGGGGGAAAGAAGAAAATTTCGCTCGTTGGCTTTGGCATCACTCGGGCTTACGGGCTGTTGATTTAGGCTTTGTCTCTGAACCGGTTTCATGTAGCTGCGTCTCTCCCCGACGCAGTCAATTCGCGTCTCGGAAAGACGCGACTACGTGTTTAGAGACAAAGCCTACAACGAATTTTATTGGAGTTGTGCGTGTTGGACGGACTTCCAGGCCCGTTCGGGGACAGATCGACGGACTAGTTCGACGGTCCAAATCCTTACGGAAGGCATAATCTCATTGATAATACGAAGCGCAAGCGAGTGGTTTTCTTGAGGTTTCGATAGTCAAACCACTCGCTTGCGCTTCGTGTTAAAGGATTGGGGACAGTCGAACTAGGAAGCCAGTCGTACGACAAACTCAACGGCCCCGCTTATAGGATGTTTCGGGCTCTCCTCGCAAGATAGATTTTTCGTGCTCCAACGAGACTTTAGGAATCGGATTGCCGGAAAACTGGGTCGGAATCGAAAGCGGGAGCTTTGAAGTTGCACTTTTGTTTGAGAAAGCGACTTGGCCTGCGAATGACAGGCCCGCCGAGCATGCATGCAATGAGCTGACTGAGAATGATCGCGAATCCTCGGACGGCCTATTTGTCGTCTGTAATTCACGGGCGATCCAGGTACAATCTGGCGAGTCGCCGTTTGGCCGACCATAACCAACGATTCGCTATTTCCCAGATTTCTAACTAAACATGCCGACTCCGACCCGTTTGACCGATCCATTTGGTGCTCGTGGAACTCTTTCAACCTCCCAAGGAGAGCTTGGGATTTATCGGTTGAGCAAGCTGGAGGAGCAAGGAATTGCTTCCGTCTCGACTCTCCCGTATTCCATCCGCGTCCTTCTTGAAGCAGTGCTGCGATCCTGCGACGGCTACGAAGTAACCAAAGATGACGTGATCAATTTGGCAAACTGGAAAGCAGCCAAGCCCGCCGAACTTGAAATCCCCTTCAAGCCGGCACGCGTTGTTCTTCAAGACTTTACAGGCGTTCCCTGTGTCGTTGACTTAGCCGCAATGCGCGACGGGATGCGGGCTCTCAACGGCGATCCAAAAAAGATCAATCCGCTGATTCCAGTCGACCTGGTGATCGATCATTCCGTTCAAGTTGACTTTTTCGGCGCGCAGGATTCACTGGCTCGAAACGTCGAAGTCGAATTTGAACGCAACAAAGAGCGGTACGAATTTCTTCGATGGGGCCAACAAGCATTTGATAACTTCCGCGTCGTTCCGCCAAACACGGGGATTGTGCATCAAGTCAATCTCGAGTTCCTGGCGAACGTCGTCTTTCAGGGGAAGGATTCCATCGGACCTGTCGCCTACCCCGACTCTTTAGTCGGTACCGATAGTCACACGACCATGATCAATGGGCTGGGAGTTCTGGGGTGGGGCGTTGGCGGCATTGAAGCGGAAGCCAACATGCTTGGTCAACCACTGTATATGCTCATGCCGGAAGTCGTTGGTTTTGAACTCACCGGCCAACTTGCTTCCGGCGCGACTGCGACCGACATGGTCTTACGCGTTACCGAGATTCTTCGCAAAGAGGGGGTCGTCAACAAATTTGTTGAGTTCTTTGGCGCTGGAGTGACAAAGATGTCGTTGGCCGATCGAGCGACGATCGCCAACATGGCGCCCGAGTATGGCGCAACGACTGGTTTCTTCCCGGTCGATAACGAGACCCTGAATTTCTTGCGCCGCACTGGTCGATCCAAGAATACAGTCGACCTCGTGGAACGCTATATGAAGGAACAAGGGCTTTTCCGTACCGATAATTCCTCGAGTATTATTTATACGAAGCGACTTAGTCTTGACCTTTCGACCATTGAACCGTCGATGGCTGGCCCAAAGCGTCCTCAAGATCGCGTTCCGCTGAAAACGATGAAGCAATCGTTCGGCAAAGCGTTATCGGCTCCCATCGCGGAACGCGGGTTTGGTTTGACCGCCGAGCAACTGGGATCAACGGCTGAAGTCCACAACAATGGCGACTCCGCTGAAATTACTCACGGCTCGGTTGTTATTGCTGCAATCACATCATGCACCAATACGAGTAACCCATCGGTAATGCTCGGTGCCGGTTTGCTCGCCAAAAAAGCGGTTGCCAGAGGTTTGAAGTCCAAACCCTACGTCAAAACATCGCTCGCGCCTGGTTCGCGTGTCGTCACCGACTACTTGGACAAGGCCGGATTGACGGAACCGCTGGCGAAGCTTGGATTTCACACGGTGGGCTACGGCTGTACGACCTGCATTGGAAATTCTGGGCCGTTGCCTGAGCCAGTTGCGGCTGCAATTACAACCGGGAATTTAGTTGCGGCGGCCGTCTTGAGTGGCAATCGTAATTTTGAAGGTCGAGTGAACCCACTTACGCGGGCCAACTATTTAGCAAGTCCGGCATTGTGTGTTGCCTACGCTATTGCAGGAACGATTGACATCGATTTTGAGAAAGATCCAATCGGTCATGACGAACAGGGCAAGCCGGTTTTCTTTAAAGAGATATGGCCGACTCAAGCGGAAGTGCAAGCAACCATTGAATCCGCAGTCCAACCAGAACTATTTATCAAGCAATATGAAAGTGCCTTTACATCCAATCAAGCATGGAACGACATTCCGATCACTCCAGGCGAGCTATATAAGTGGAACTCCTCGAGCACGTACATCCAACGTCCGCCATTCCTCGAAGGTATAACACCAGATGTAACTTCGATCCAACCCATCACGGGAGCCAAGGTCCTAGCCGTTCTTGGTGACTCGGTAACCACCGACCATATCTCTCCGGCTGGGGCAATTACGAAAGACGGTCCGGCAGGACGCTACCTTCAGGAGCAAGGTGTTGGGGCTCGCGATTTTAATAGTTACGGTGCGCGACGCGGAAACGATCGCATAATGGTTCGCGGAACGTTTGCCAATATTCGAATCCGCAATCAGATGGTCCCCGGCGTAGAAGGCGGCGTAACGAAGTACCTTCCAACGGGCGAAACGATGTCGATCTACGATGCGGCGATGAAGTACAAACAAGACAGTACACCGCTCATTATCCTATCCGGTGCGGAGTATGGCACGGGAAGTAGCCGCGATTGGGCCGCAAAGGGAACGTTACTTCTTGGTATCAAAGCGGTTATCGCTGTCTCGTACGAACGTATTCACCGAAGCAACCTTGTCGGGATGGGGGTTCTACCTCTTCAGTTCCTGCATGGAGAGTCGGCACAAAGCCATGCTCTCACAGGTGAAGAGACGTTTGAAATTGCCGGACTCAGCGACGACCTCAAACCTCGGTCGACAACCGAAGTCATTGCAACCAAACCTAATGGAGAAAAAATCACATTCCAAGCGACAGTTCGAATCGATACGCCCGTTGAGATCGATTACTATCGCAACGGAGGCATTCTACCGACCGTTCTACGCAAGTTAGCAGCGGGGATGTAATCGTGGTCGAAATAGAAAAACCCAAAGATATCGCGACTAGCCCACTCTTGCGCATTACGATCGCTGGCGTATTCATTGTACTGGCAGCTTGCGCGATCCTCTTCGCCGCTCGAGAACATGTTAAACGCAATTTGATCACGGATCCTACGCAAAGTGAGACTTTGGACAAACCTCAAGACGACGATCTCGAATAGCCGCACAAACGAAAAAAGTCTGTTCGCCGATTCGACCGAATGATCGTTTTTCAGATGAAGAATGCCACGCGTTCGTCTCGCACTTAGGTCAGTCTCTCCGAGACCGACACCTCGACTTGGTCGAGGATTTCGCGAGTCTCGGAGAGACCCGTCGACGTGAATCGCCCAACGTCAGTCGCATTGGGGGGAGGTACCAAAAGTGCAAAGCAACCAAAGGGCCGTTCCAGCCTTTGGTGCCTGACCCCGTCTCACCACCGGCTATATGAAAAATGAATATGCTCTAAATACGCCCAACGACTTCGCTATCATCCCCTTGCCTTTCAAACCCATTTTTATTCCTTGTCGAGATTTTTATCTTGGAACCAACGAAACCATTGCTGTCACCGTATCAAACTTCTATCGATGGTCTGCGAAGCGTCGGGCATCAATGTTGGACGCGAAAATGGTCCTTAGGGACCAGTAGTAATTACAGCGTTGTTGTCAGCCGAGATCCGCTCCGGATACTGGTCACGGCAAGCGGGAAAGACAAAGGGCATCTTGGCCCTAACGACTTTGTGATCGTTGACGAAAATGGTAAACGAGTTCCCGACGAGCAGCCGGCTTCGAGCGCTGAAACGTTGCTCCATTGTTCCGTCGCCAAGCATCGCAAGGCTGGCTCAATTCTTCATACGCATAGCGTTTGGGGAACCATCTTGTCGGACCGCTTTCATGCACTTGGCGGAATTATGCTTGAAGGTTTTGAAATGCTGAAAGGACTCGAAGGAATCAAAACGCACCAATCGAAAGTCTGGTTGCCAATTTTCGAAAACACCCAAGATATCCCGGCTCTTCAAGCGGAAGTTGAGCAAATGTGGGCCGCGAATCCCGATCGACCTTGCTGGGGTTATCTCATTCGCAAACATGGTATGTATACGTGGGGCAAAGACTTGGCCGAAGCCTCACGGCACATTGAAGTCCTCGAGTTTTTACTCGAGTGTTTTGGCCGTCAAGCCAAACTTGTTTGACCCAGGAATTTCACCTTTGCTGGAATGGGCATTCGCTTCAATAGACGACACTCTCCCATAGCTGAACTACATTGTCGTATCCGACGGTAAGCAGGATGCGACCATTCGAGGATAAGGCAACCGACTTTGCATGGTTCGAATCGACTTGAAATTCGGCGATTCGCTTCTTGTTATCAATGTCCCAGACGACGACGTTTTCTCCCGAAGGGGTGATGGCAGCAATTCGACCATCTTTAGAAATTGCTAAGCCCTCTCGTGAGCTACTTCGAATCGGAATTTCTAGTAGCTTGGACCCATCGTCAAGCTTTAAGACATCGACTTGTTCATGACCCGTGAACAGGCCACGACCAGATGGCGACATAACCATGTTGTGGTAGGTCCGTGTCCTGTTCTGATTTGTGTTTACGGTCTTTGAAATGCTCTTAGATTGCAAGTTCCAGAGATTCAATTCCTGTTTGTAGTTTGAGAAAACAAGCTGATGCCCGTCGTTGGTTAGGACCATGGCTTCTGACGAATCTATTTTGTCCATAAGCAACTCCCTTTGCCCAGTCTTGACCTCAAACCGCTCGACTCCGCCTGAAGGCCCGGCAAGATAAGCGTATCGGCTGTCGGCAGAGAACGCTGCAAATTCTGCAAAACTACCATTTCGTGAAGGTAGTGAAAATGACTCGCCCGTTTGCAAATTCCAGCCTTTCCCATCGAATCCGCAGGATGCGATCAAGTATTGATTGTCGGGGGAAAACTCCATCATTCGAACCGAGCTTTTCACACCATTGAGCTGTTTGATAGGTTCGGGATTCGTTTGATTGTAGATGGCGATCTTTCCGTCGCTGGATGCAATTGCAAAAAACTTACCATCATTCGAGAGCCGCAACTCGGCGGTTGAGGAGTTTTGAGACAACGAAATCTTCTGGAGTCGCTTGAAACTTTTACCACTTGCCATCTGTTCATACGCAAGGTCAAGCTTTTGGCGTTTTTCGATCTCATATGCAGCCTGTCGCTCACTGGCTCGCTTTCGGGTTTCAGCTACGACGGCCTCGTCTAAGTAGGTGATCTTGGATTCGATTGGTAAGCGAACCGAAACGCTCGAACTCACCTGAAAGATAAAATCGTACTTGGCGCTCGACGACACCAAGCAACCTTCATGATGATCAAAGACCCACTCTCCCTTGCCCGTCATCTCGATAAATGGTCGTTTCGGATCGTCGGTTGTTCTCATTTCAACCGTTTTTTCGACGTGCGTTTTCCCTGCTTCCTCTTTAACAATCTTAAAACTCTCTTTTTCGACCAGGTCGTATATTTTCAATTTGCTTCGATCTTTTTTCGAAGGAGAGTCGAGGAAACTGAGAGGTGGGCGAATCGGGCTCGACGGACCGAAGGAAGATCGTTTTTCTTCTTCTTCAACTCTCGCAAGCGTCGACGTTCGTTCGCTACTCCATTCACTTCGACCTGCCGAATCAAATGGCTCAAGGACAAATTCCGCGATGTGTCCCAACCCAAATGGGAGCTCCTCTGTTTCGCCAAGATCACTTAACACACCGAACGGGGAAGTAACCACGGATTCCTTGATCATACGAGGCGTTGGCGTCTCATAACTCGGATACGAAAAACTTCCTCTGGATCGCGGAATATTCTTTTCGTTCATAAGCATTCCGCCTAGCTTGAGCTTGGTCGCGTCACGCATAGGATCGATTTCCACTTCGATAAAGGCAATCGATTTTTGCGATGCATTCACAATCGCTTGGCCGTCCATCTTACGTTTCGTCTTAGCAGGAACTGCTGGTTGGATATCTCGCTTCTTCATGAGAACTATGGCGTCGTTAATCGGGCGTGTTAACCCGATATCGGAAATGTCTCGGCCAGCAAGCCGCTGGATTGCAACACCGACGACTTGTCCCGACTCGTTCAAGATGGGACCACCACTGTTCCCTGAATTGAGCGTTGCGTTAAGCTGAAAAATTTTGCCATCCGTTGTTTGATTGATACCGGAGACCATCCCCGCATTGATCTTTAAACTCGTTCCAAGAACATCGGAAAGTGGAAATCCCAGGGCCCAGATCGATTGTCCGAGTCCGACCTGTTCGGAATTGGCGAGCGGCAATGCCGGTAAATTTTCGGCGTCAATTTTTAGTAGCGCCAAATCTTGTACGGAATCCGATTCGAGAACTCTTCCGCTAAACGATTGGCCGTTGAGCGTCACCTTGATGGTCGTTGCACCTTCTACAACGTGTGCCGCTGTGATCAGATGTCCATCCGGAGCGACGACAAAAGCCGATCCGGAGGCTGCCGACTTTGGCTTCGACTGGCTCGTTCCGTGTGGTGAAGCAACCGTGAAACCGATCTGTCCGTGCGTTTTGAATTCAAGGTCGTCCAGTTTCGCAACTAAGGATAGCTGATACTGGTATTCACGACTTGGATCCCAGCGATAGCGTAACACATTATCCTTAGCGTTCATGTTCGCTTTTGGCTGTTCGCTTTGACTGGTTTCGGAGCCAAAACTCAAGAAAAAAATCGTTATTGCAATAACAGCCAATCGAAAATGTGATTGAGTCACATTCGTCATCATGGAATCTACCCTTTTGCCAATTATTCGTAGAGGACGGTGAACGCTACTCGAATCGAGTTTACTTCATGAGTTCAGCGAGTTTTGGCGTGATCGCATCCGCCCAGATTTGATAGCCAGCGGGCGATAGATGAAGCGAGTCTGGCATAATCTCCTTCGAGATGCTGCCATCTGGTTGCAAGAACTTGCTCCCGATATCTAGGAAATGGACATGCTTCGCGTCATCGAGCTTGGAAATCACTCCATTTACTTGAATCAATTTGTCGCGTTGTGGGTTGGGACTTGCTACGGCGCCTCGTGGAAAAACCGCCAGTAAGAGTATTTTGGCTTGCGGTTGTTTGGCTCGAACGGTTTCGACAATCGCGGTTACTCCCTTGGCAATGTCTTCTGCCGGATCTTGCGCTGAGTTGTTGGTGCCAATCATGATCACGACGGCTTTGGGTTTAATGCCATCGAGTTCTCCGTTGGTGATTCGCCAAAGCACATGTTGCGTCCGATCGCCACCAATTCCAAAATTAGCGGGCTGGTATTGCCCGAAAGCCTTGTCCCATATTGCCGCTTGTCGACCCCAACCGGCTGTGATGGAGTCACCGAGAAATACGAGCTCGGCTTTGCCTTCTTTCGCTTTTCTCACGAAGCTCTCGTGAGAGGCCATGAAGCCTTCTTGAGGCTTTCCATCGTTCCCCATCTTGGGAGCTGCCACGAAAGCCGATTGCGGCGCAGTCTTTACGGGGGTTTTAGGGGGTTCAGCCACGGTGGCGGGAGCTTGAGCTCGAACTGAAACCGCCAAGCCACAAACTGCGATGATACCAAGGATAAAACGATTCATAGAGAGTATTACTCCAAATGCGAAATAGAACAAACAAACTGTAACCGGGAAAAATTGTAGCCAATTCTCATCGACGACTGCCAGAACTTTCCGGTGAATTCCGCCAATTTTCGAAGTGCTTGTTGTCCACCGACTTATTTTTCGATTACTCGAACTGAATGCATGCCATCCCTCCATCGAGTCGGGCTTCGCGAGGGCTGGCAATTCGCTTGGAGTTTTTTTGTTAGAATCCATCAAACGTGGTTTTCGTTGCGAATCGCGAGATGGATGGAGTTCAATGTTTTCGTTTAATACTCGGATAGCGATGATACGGGCTCTCGGCAGTTGGCTTGCGTTCATGTTCGCGAGCTCACATGCTTTGTTGATGGCGGCCAAGCAACCGAATATCGTCTGGCTCGTTGGCGAAAACATGGGTCATGACCTTGGCTGCTACGGGGCCTCGAACGTTCATACCCCCAATCTTGATCGGCTCGCGTCGGAAGGGACGAGATTCACACAAGTTTTTTCGACCAATCCCGCCTGTGCTCCTAGCCGTTCTGCTTTCATGCTCGGCATGTATCAGACAACTACGGATACGCATCATATGCGTTCCCATCGCGACGACAACTTTCGTTTACCCGTCGGCGTACGCCCTTTGACGCATCGCCTTCAGGATGTCGGGTATCATACATGCAACCTGAAGACGATTGGCGACAAGGCCGTTGGAACAGGCAAACTCGACTTGAATTTTGTCAATGAAGGGCCTATCTATCAAGGCGATTCGTGGGACGTCTTGAAGGCGCAGCAACCGTTTTTTGCTCAGATTAACTCTCACGAAGTTGAATACGATATCTACGATCGAAAGTCGGCGAGCAAGGCACGAGTTTTCTGGGTTGGCGAAGACGAGCACGTTCAGCATGCTAAGCCAGACGAAGTAACGCCGCCGCCGTACTATCCGAACCATCCGCTAGTAAGGCAAGAATGGGCTCGGTATCTCAATTCCGTTTCCGGTATGGACCTGCGAATTGGGTGGGTGCTTGAACAGCTGAAAAGCGACGGGCTGGAAGACAACACGATTGTCATCTTCTTCGCGGATAACGGGCGACTCGAACCGCGCGGGATTCATTGGTGTTACGACACTGGTCTGCGTGTTCCGATGATCATTCGATGGCCGAAGGAGTTTTCTGCGCCCGAGGGGTTCGGAGCGGGAGTCGTCAACAACCAATTGATTAGCTTAATTGATCTTACAGCTACCACGTTGCAGTTGGCTGGGGTATCCCAGGTAGCCGAAATGCAAGGGCGCTCCATCGTGGGGATGCCGCAGTCGACGTCGCGACAGTTTGTCTTTGCTGCTCGTGATCGCATTGACGAGACCTATCATCGAATTCGCTCCGTCCATGATGGTCGCTATCACTACATTCGGACTTTTTCAGCCGGCCCAACTTTCGCTTCGTTAAACCGTTACAAAGAAAAATGCTTTCCGATCATATCGCTCATGCGAGATCTCTATGCGCGAG
>JANOAI010000352.1:0-6622 GCA_031411055.1 Pirellulaceae bacterium | reverse complement strand
GCCCGAAGATCGGACCGGAGTTTACCTTTGGCATTTACATGCAAAAGTATACAAACGCTCCCATCTTGCTCATCAAGACCGCGTGGGGCGGCAAGAGCCTGAACACCGATTTCCGCCCGCCCAGCGCTGGACCGTACATCTTCAATGAAACCCAGCTTGCGACGTTTCAAAAACAGCGCAAGGACATCGATGCAATTAAAGCCGACAAGGAAATTGCAACGGGTGTTTACTATCGTTTAATGGTTGAGCACGTAAAAAATGTTCTCGCCGATATTAAACAGGTTGTGCCGAATTACGACGCGTCGCAAGGCTATGAGCTATCCGGCTTTGCTTGGTTTCAAGGCTGGAACGACATGGTCGATTCGGGCACCTATCCCAATCGCGATAAGGCCGGTGGCTATGACGCGTACAGTGAAGCGATGGCTCATTTCATCCGCGATGTGCGAAAGGATTTGAACGCACCGAATCTCCCCTTTGTCATTGGCGTGCTTGGTGTTGGTGGACCGACGAGTAAGTATGGTCCCGATCAGGAACGCTACAAATCAACGCATCAGAACTTTCGCGACGCGATGGCTGCTCCAGCCAAGTTGCCAGAGTTCAACGGCAATGTCGCGACCGTCTTGGCAGAGAAGTATTGGGATCGCGAGTTGACCGATGCCAAAGCGAAGGAAAATGAGATTAAGCAAAAGGCGAAGAAGCTTGCGGCGGATAGCAAAATGAAACCCGCTGAGGAAAAGGCGTTGCAGGAGAAAATGCGGGCGGAAGGGCTCACCGAACGCGAACGAATGGTGTTGGAAAAAGGTATCTCGAACGCCGAGTTCCACTATCTCGGGTCCGCAAAGATCCTCGGCGGCGTTGGCAAAGGCTTAGCCGAGGCGATGGCCGATCTGCGCAAGCGTGTTCGTTAGTGTCCAGGCATCATGCGGTTTACTGTGCGAGGCGAGAAAAATGCCGAGGAGGATAGGCACTCCTGAGCGGATCAAGGTGTGGAAGGCAGTCTGGCTTCGCGTTTGGCCAACCAAAACGTAGCAAACACAATGGTCGCCTTGCCTGGACTCGAAGTAGATATTCAAACCTGAGCAAGTGAGACCATTTGCGTCTAGAGTATCTATTGCAAGCGAGTGAACAAGCTCACAAGTTGGAACCAAGAGATCGACTTAAATCATTTCGTGCGAATAGATCTCGATGAACGTACAAATACCAAGCGGGTCAAACCCCTGGAAATGCATGGATTCGGCAGCGGACAAAATATCGGTGTCCCCGTTGCATTCTTGGTGGAGTAAACTGTTCCGTCCCCACACTCCAACTGCTCACGATGAAAGATAGTAACGATGAATGGCTTTCGATGTTGGTTTCTTCTTTTGAATCTATGCGTAACTCCAGCCTTCGCAGCGGAGCCGAAAACGCACGTCTCGATCGTCGGCGAAGATTTTTACATCAACCAACGGCCGACGTACGCGGGACGGTCTTGGAATGGAAAACGGATCGAAGGGTTGCTATTGAATAGCCGAATGGTTCAAGCAACCTTCGATGATTTGAATCCCGAGACTCGCAATCGGTGGGCGTATTCAGACACAAAGATGTGGGACGCCGAACGGAATCTCAATGAATTCCTGGCCGCAATGCCGGAATGGCGAAAGCACGGTCTGTTGGCGATTACCGTTAACTTCCAAGGCGGAAGCCCACAAGGGTATTCAAAGAGTCAGCCATGGATCAATTCCGGATTTAACGAGCATGGTGAACTTCGCGACGAATACACACAGCGCATGTCCAAAGTGATCTCGACGGCAGATGAACTCGGGATGGTCGTTATCGTAGGTTATTTTTATTTCGGACAGGATCAGATTCTTAAGGACGAAACTGCGGTTACTACAGCAACCGACCGCGCTACGCATTGGTTGCTCGAAAGCAGTTTTCGAAACGTGTTGGTTGAAGTCAACAACGAATGCGACGTCAAAGCCTACGACCATGCCATACTCAAGCCCGAACGCATTCATGAATTGATCGAGCGGGTAAAGCGTTGCAAACACGCGGGCCGACGTCTCTTGGTTGGAACCAGCTACGGAGGCGGAACGGTTCCTAAAGAGGAGGTTGTTCGATCGTCCGATTTCCTGCTCATCCATGGGAACGGTGTCGCGGAACCTTTTAGGATCACCGAGATGTTGCAACAGAGTCGCGCCGTTGCCGGTTATCGACCGATGCCCATTTTGTTCAATGAAGATGACCACTACGCGTTCCATCAGCCAATGAACAACTTTGTCGCCTCCGTAAGCGATCATGCCAGTTGGGGGTACTTCGATTATCGAATGAAAGATGAGGGGTTTGACGAAGGCTACCAGAGCGTCCCGGTGAACTGGGGCCTTAGCAGCGAGCGAAAGCGAGGGTTTTTTCAATTGTTGAGCGAAATCACCGGCGAGAGGCCGTAGTCACCGAGTCGTTCTCGCTTCCGAGTTCGTTTCGATATACAATTGACAAAACTTCGCCGTAGGGGCTCCCTTTTTATCGCTTAGGATTCTGTGTTATGAAGTGGTTGATACTCACCGTCTTGCCTCTTTTTTTCGGATTACTTCTGCTCAATCCGTGCAAGGGAGCTGATTCCAAGAAACCGAACTTTGTGATTTTTTATGCCGATGATTTAGGCTACGGTGAAACGGGAGTCTTCGGATGCAAAGATATACCTACGCCACATATTGATTCGTTAGCAAAGAATGGCGTCAAGTTTACACAGGGCTATGTAGCCGCCACCTATTGCAGCCCGTCGCGAGCGGGCTTGATGACAGGTCGCTATCCAACACGTTTCGGTCACGAATTCAACGCCGTCGCCCGAGCAAGTGGACTTTCGCTGAACGAAACGACGCTTGCTTCACGGCTCAAGTCTCTCGGCTATGCGACATGTGCAGTCGGTAAATGGCATCTCGGCGAATCGGCCCCGTATCATCCTACCAAACGTGGTTTCGACGAATTCTTCGGAACGCTTAACAACACGCCGTTCTTTCATCCAACCAACTTTATCGACTCGCGTGTTTCGCCGGATATCCAAAAGATCAACGACGATCATTTTTACACCACCGATGAATATGCGGCGCGGGCCGTCGATTGGATCGAGCAACACAAATCCGAACCGTGGTTCTTGTACTTGCCGTTCAACGCTCAGCATGCGCCGCTAGAAGCCCCTCAGAAATATTTGGATCGTTTTCCGAATCTTCAGGACAAGCGAAAAATTTTCGCCGCGATGATGAGCGGAATGGATGATGCGATCGGTCGAGTCATGGCAAAGATTCGTGAACTTGGTCAAGAGGAGAGTTCGCTCGTCTTCTTTATCGCTGACAATGGCGGGCCAACGGCGAGTACAACTTCCTTCAACGGACCACTCCGAGGCTTCAAAATGAATACCTTCGAAGGTGGGCCTCGCGTTCCCTACATCGCGCAATGGAAAGGCACTTTCCCGGCCAGCAAGGTCTATGATTTCCCCGTCATGAATCTCGACGTCCTACCGACCATGATCACAGCGGCCGGTGGGAAGGTCGATCCGGCGTGGAAGCTCGACGGAGTCGATTTAGCACCCTATGTGAAAGGTGTCGATTCGTCGCGGCCACATGAAACGCTCTTTTGGCGATATGGCGATCAATGGGCTGTTCGCAAGGGCGACTGGAAGCTTGTTGTTTCCAAAGGAGGATCGGGGCAACCAGAACTTTACAATCTGGCATCCGACGTAGGTGAGGCCAATGATTTGGCGGACAAGGAACCATCCAAGGCGGCCGAGTTGCAGAAACTCTACGACGCTTGGTCGGCTGAACAAGCTGAACCGAGCGCAAGCGACAAAGACAAGTCGAGTAACAACAAGAAGTCGAGCAACGGGAAAAAGAAGAAGGCGAAGGCAGCTTAGACGCTGCGCGACAATAATTTGAAGGCAGCTCGGGAGCTACGCCCCAGCAAACGTTTCAAACCGTTGAGCAATGACCTGAGCGCGATCGGCGAGTTCTTCCCATGGGGGCCGTCGAGCCTCATGACGGTTTGCTCCCGTCGGGCAAGCCAACTGGGGGCTAAGCGGATCAGAACTCGCTGAAGCTACGGGCGTTGACTCTCCAGTGAAACGATCTTGCCTTCGGCATAACCATGATTTAGGAAGGAACGCTCGATCCAGGCCGACCCCTGAATGCTCGGGATGAGGAGATCGTCATCACCGTCGTTGTTCAAGTCCACCACACGGACCCGTGGCTGTTGAAGCGGTGGAAGCTTGGGATCGGTTCCTTCGTCAAAACAGGCCATTCCTTTTTCACCCGTGTTTCGGAAGATACGCACGCTACCGTTTGCAGCTCACAAAAATGAATTGGCCAAGAACGGTCTGATATTGTGTATAGACTCGATTCCCACTGCCGACAAAGCCAGAAAAGCCTTGGCCTTGCTTCCGCGACCACAAAACCGGCGGTCCTGATGCTGGCCATGAATCAAGAAGTCCTGTCTCCTTAGAACATCCGTCGTAATTTGGCCCTCGATGAGTCTTCCATTCGAATGGAACTTGCGGGCGATCTTCGGCGATAAAAGACGGACAGTGCAACGAGATTGCGATGGTTGCCAACAAGAGAAGGAAACTGAGTTGCCTCATCGAACGAGAGTTTGAGATTGGAAGGTCACCTTTCGTAGAAAGGGGCTGGGCTGGGGTCAGGCTTACGGTTCGGAATTCAGTTTTGGTTTTTAGTCAAAGACTGGTTGCTGTCGAACAAGTTCGCGTGTCTATTCTACTCGCTTAGAACCCGGCCGTATTACGCTTTGTCTCTAGAGTCGTCGTTTGTTCCGAGGCTGCGATTTTTTCAATGTCGCCCGTCGCTTTGCGGCGGTAGCGTGCGCAATAAGACGATATGACTATACCTGTTCCCGTTATTTCACTCGTGCTGGGACCAGGAGCAGCAAATACTTCGAGTCAACCCCGAGTTTTTTACAGCCAAGCGTTAGCCCCGGTTCGAGAAACCTCTTTTTGAGGGCTGCAGCAATTCAATTCATTCTCTTGTAGATTGACGACATCGAAACTCGATCAAGGTGATGGCGATTTTGACTCCGCATTTGGAACAGTTGACGGTGGGGTGGCAGCCGCGGACGTCTCCGGATTTGGAACACTTGACGAAACGGTCTTGGGAACGCGCGGCGCCGGATTTACGTGAGGAGTGACAACGATTACGCCGTCACCCTTGGGCGACAAAGGATAGGTGCTTTGGCCGTTTGAGTTTTGGTTACCCAAATTTTGTAATTTAATCCTCCCTGTTACCGTACTTGGGCTTCCATTGGCATCGGCGATTAACTTCACCTGATTCTCAGCTTCTGCGTTCGCGTTCACGAGTGCATTCTTGAACTGATCCAAGGATATAGATCCATTGGAACTCATTGCTTCCATGACGAAGACTCATCGAGTTGTCGGATGCCGTCCAACGTCGTCACACTTCCGATTGGCGGATGGAGTTCAGTTTTTCCGGCTTGCTTTCCTCCCGTCGTAGTAAACAGTAGGTCTTGGGCGTTTATCGTAAGACTCATTGCGACTTTGTCGATCGCAACCATGCCGACAGCTTTGTAAATCCATATGCCTGTTGAGGTTTTCATTTCTTCTCTCCGGATAGCTCGATCAGCGACTCGATGAATTGATTTCCCTGCAGTCGTTCAAGTCGCTGATGGAGCGATTGCAGAGTGGATGGCCTGTAGCCATGAAATAGAGTACCGATCCTAAACTGAACAAATCGGTACGATGATCGGTGGCATCTCCGTTGGCTTGCTGCGGAGACATGTTGTGCGGGGTGCTGGCGATGATGCCAGTATGGGTGAGACTGGCATCATCTACGGTGCGAGCCAAACCGAAGTCGGTAATCAAGACCCGTTCGACTCGGTCTTCGAGCATGATATTCGCCGGCTTGATGTCGCGATGGACGACACCTTGCTCATGCGCGGCAGCTAAACCGGACGCGATCTGTATCCCGATCCGCAGAATCTCTTTTCCTTCGAGCGACCCATCGCGGTCGACTCGCGATTGGAGCGACTCGCCACATACAAACTGCATGACGAGATCCGGCAGTGCCATGTGTGTATTGTCGCTCTCCACAAGTAAACACACACACGGCGGTGAAGATTTTCACGAAATCAGGAAAAATCGAGATCGGTCGCTTTCCTGAAACGGACCGCCCAGCAGATTGTGAGAGCATCCCGGACTCTTACGAGCGAGGTCTCGTTTTAATATCCTTCAAGTCAATTGCAACTATGATTGTCGGATCATGATTACTACTTGGCAAACTCAACGCAAATTCGATCATCGGCTGCAAGCGATGGTTTATAGTGCTGGGAGCATCGAGATTGCTCTCGAACATGGAATTCCTCGCCAACCGGTTCCTCAGCGACAGACCGCGGCGAGTTCTCGCGCACGTTTGTCCGCAATGTCGTGAACCGCTACTGTACGACCTTTTTCTGATCGACTTTTAAGAATTTTCTGGGATTCGGTTCTATCGAAACATGTTCGTCGATGTTTCGGATACACTTTTTCCTCTCAAAATCGCATTTTTCCGTTTAGAGCATTTTCATGAACGACATAGGCTTGGAAAACGGGGTCAGGTACCAAAAGCCGGAACGGCCCTTCGGGTGCTTT
>JANOAI010000351.1:0-11253 GCA_031411055.1 Pirellulaceae bacterium | reverse complement strand
CCAGCTCCAAGCTGTGGTTGTGCAGCACCAGCTCCAAGCTGTGGTTGTGCAGCACCAGCTCCAAGCTGTGGTTGTGGTGGTGAAGTAATGGTTTCGACTGCTGCTCCAGCTGGCTGCAGCACCTGCAGCGGTTCGGTTGACGCTGGAACGATCCAATCGGCTCCAGTTGTTCCACCAGCACCAACGCCAGACGCTGGCCCATCGTCGCCAAGCGATGCTGCAACGCCAAAGACCTAGTGAGCATTGTTTTAAGCGAGGTCGTTGTAACGGACTTGCTTTTAACGGTATCAGAAAAATCAAACCGCAGTTTGGAGAATTCACATTCTCGAAACTGCGGTTTTTTGTTGAATCTAAATGCATTGCGATTCAGAATAGCCTTCCACTATGTTTTTCCGTTGGTTTACTCTCGATTCGAAGATTGTTCGCTTTGTCATCTCGATAGCGATCTTCTTCCATCTATTAATACTTTCGATTGATTGGATTTCTCAACGCGGAATCTCGGCGGCAATGCGTCAACTGCAAGATCGAATTGCAACGTATACCGCGTTGGGCAATTGGCGTGCAGATACAACGCCCCTTACCATTGCCAGTGCGGCGCAACTCGGCGAACGAATCCAAGTAGAAGTTCATCGCACCAACGAGAAAGTCGGCACCTGGGAATCGTTGGCTATTTCGAACGATAACGTAAGTAAATCGTCGCGGGAGGCCTTCAGTCCGGCCATCCGCAACGCATGGCTGAGGCAATTGAATGGTCTTCTGTTCTACGATTTGGAAGAGCCCGTCACGCGTCTACTGCGTGAAGCCCTCCTATCCGACCCGGGATTGTCAAAAATACCGGTGGATAGCATCCGGGTTCGAGTCGCACCAAGAATTGCGCAGGATCAAGTCGTAAAACTTCAAGCCGAGAACACGAGAATCGATTGGCATGATATGAGTGATGCGCAGGTGGTTTACGCGGCGTCGATCGTTGATTTAGGCGATGGTCAGATTTCGTTCTTACCCAAACTTGAGGAACGACGAGCTTCAAAATCTCTTTCGCCATCTTCGAATGACGCGGGGGCCAACAAGCCATGACAGCGATTACAAACCATCTCTTGAGTTCATTGAAAAATATGTTGGAAGAATGGAACGCTTACTGGTTTGACAAGCGTACCACGGCTCAAGCAGGGCTTGTTCGGGTTGCAATGGGAACCTGGTGTTTTATCTTTGCCGCGAGCTGGTTTCATGAACTCCCTCGTTTGATCCAGAATGGCGGTCTCTTCGGAAAAGAGCTTACTCGTTTTCTCATTGGCAACGGAATCGAAGGAACTGGAAGTTCCGGGCGTCTCTCTTTGCTGTATGTGGTGCAGTCCGACTGGGCCGTCTATGTTTATCTTACCGCGACATCCCTTTTTGCGATTCTATTGATATTGGGTCTTGGCGGGCGAACGATTGCGTTGGTCAACGCGATTCTTGTTCTTGGTATTTCACACCGCATTCCGATGCTTCAAGGGCCAGGCGAATTGCTGATTACCGGCATGCTGTTGTATCTCATCGTAGATCCAGGGAAAAAAAACAACTACCTCCGAATCGGATTGCATGATCAACAGCTTCGAGGGACAGCCAATCTTGCGGTCCGACTCTTTCAAGCCCATACCTTGCTTTGGCTGTCTGTATGTTTTCTAAGCTGCATTGCCGAAACGATTTGGTGGAATGGAACGGCACTTTGGTCACTAGCGATCGCAGAGAGAAGCCCCGTATGGAACGCGGCCTATTTGAGCGATCAATCTCACCTGATCAATTGGTTGTCGCATGCTTATCTCGGTCTTTTGGGTTTTACGATTATTGGTTTGGTAAAGCGAACATGGCGACCAATCGGAATGCTGGCTGGGACGGGATTGGCGATTCTCACGTTTTTGTTCGCCGGAGATTGGTTGTTGAGTTTGGCGATCCTTGCGAGCTTGACGAGTTTCGTTGATTTCGAACGTCGTTCTCATCTTGGCTCATTGGTGGTTCGTTCCGATGAGTCGGAGACGTCATCGCCGGACCGCGTGACCGATCGAGGGGCAGGCGTAAAGACCCGTCCATCGCGAAAACGCGTCACGCCATCCCGGTAGATCGTGTCAATAAGAAGAATTTATTCAGTCGGAGTTCAGTACCCTACGAATGCATGCGAGGGCGAGAATTGCCATTGGCGATGATTTCGGCTTCCGCGCTCGCGAGTACTTGCAATCGATGACGAACTTGTGACTCATCTTGATAGCCCAGGGCTAGCCGGACATAGGTGCTATGATGACGGGCTTCGGATTCGAAAAGCGACCCATAGAATTCAGCCAGTTCAGCATCATCGATGCGTTTCCGCAAAAGATCGAATCGCTCACAGGATCGGGCTTCGATTAATCCGGCAATCAACAACCGATCAACAGCTCGATCTGGTTCATTGGGTCGAATCATCGCGTTCAACGCGCTTCCGTAGTGCCCGGGCGCTTGTTTGCGGAATGCGATGCCTCGCTTACGAAGGATCGCCACGACTTGGTGGAAATGGTCCAGCTCTTCCTGAACAATGATGGTCATCTCACGACAAAGATCGTCGTTCTCGATGTACGTTCCAAGCAAGCTCATTGCGGTTGCGGCGGCTTTTTGCTCACAATGAGCATGGTCGATGAGTATTTCTTCGAGCGACTGATCGACTTGGGCCAACCAGCGTTCGCTCGAAGTGCTCTGAAGATGCAGCATGGCTTGAACTACATTACGGTGGCCTGAATCCAACCGTCGTCGACTTGGATTTCGATGATGTTTAATTTGGGTAGGTTGGCTGGAATACGATCGGACAATCGAATCGGCTTTTCAAGCAGTTCTGGCTTAAAAACGCCGTCAAATTTATTCTTCAGGAAGCTTCGCAAGGTAACCGCACGAAGCCCACGTTGGGCCTTACCAGCGAAATCAATCTTCACATCTCCTTGACGATGAAGCTGAATTGTTCCATCGGTCAATTCAATTCTGTACGCAGCTTCGATGGTCGCCGGTTGTTCAAGTGCCTGATCACCCCGATCGAGTTTTGTTGTCCGAATTCGAAATTTAACAAGTTGGTCATCGAATTCTACTTCGATCGGATGATAACCGGCCATGTCGATCGACCAAGCTTCCCCCGTAGCCTCTTTTTTCAATTCGTCTGACGGGGCCTGGCCTAACTGTTCGGCAATATCATCCAAATTGTAGTGATGAATAATGCGACCGCTTAAAATCGGATCCAGGGCATTCATGATGGCCGATTGATGAATCTGGAGGGTGATTCCGTGAGGGGTGACGACCAGTGGACAAGACCCAGGGGCAGCCAATTGATCGACGTCCTGCTGCTTCCAAAGGAGCGAAAGAAATTGGCTTGAGCTCCAGCTTGTGCGCTTTGGCTTCACGAGGCCTAGACGAGCGAAGGTGGGTAGATTTGGTTCGCGAATTCGCGTATTCGCTTGCTGGATCTGCTCTGAGAGCTGTTCATGAAAGCCCGAGCCTAAGCGGTTATCGAGACGCCCCTGAGCAATCGAGTCGGCTAGAGGTTTCTGCTTGGCAGCCCTCTTGGATGCAAACTTCTCGACAATTCGTAACTTGTGATCGATACCTGTAATCGTCGTGTTCAACGGTGCGGATACCGACATGTCATTGTTGAGGATCAATCCATTGTCGGTCAATAAGACGGATTCACTGACTGAAACATTGGCCGTCCCCGTAGTATAAATTTTCACTCCCCGGTTGTATCCAATACTATTGGACGACATCTGAGCGGCGAGCAGAAATCGAATGGAGGCGTTTTTTGGATTGTCGATGAAAACGGGGATGGCTTGGCCAAAGAGACAGCTTTGACCAAGTATTTGCGTTCCGAGAATCGTTTCCCTAACAGGGGTTGGCTGTGCCACGGGCCGCGAGAACTGGCGTTGTACAAAATCGCTTGAAACCAGGACGCGAATGTTCGGGCGAGAGAACTGGCTGCGAACGTTTTGCAATAAGTCTGGCGATTGCTTTGATTGAGCCAGTATCGATGTAACAAGCCCTATTTCGCGTTGTCGCGTCGAATCTGCTCCATCGACTGGAGTTTGAAGCGATTCCGAAAGCTGGTCCAATCGTTTTCCAATCAGCTCAATCGAACTTTCTTGATCGTCGCCGAATCGGAGGGCAGAAATGTAAGCATTCAAACTCTCACGAAGTCGAACAAACTGTGGGAGTTCCAAGCCCAGATAGTTTTGACGCATATTGCGTTCAATTTGTATGAGATTTTCAAGATCAGGCTCCTTGGATCGAAGCTCGGCTTGAATGTCATTCCATTTCAAAAAAGTCAACCAGTTTGCAAAACGCTCATCTTTGGCAGAGGACAAAAAGTTTTGAAGTTGGGTCGCCGCTTGCTCGACATTCGTTTTCGCAACGCTCGGATTTGGGAGCAATTCCGGCCGTAAGTTCATTTTTGCATCGGAGACGACCGAGGCCCAATGGCTTCCATTTTGGAACGTCGGGGAGGCATAGCTAACCGGATGAATGTTCGGGCTAGGAGAATAAACGACCGGATCGGACGAAGCAGAGGTCCCGACGACCTGGGAATCGGGTCCCACCGGTGAGGGGGGGGAAGTGGACGAACTGGCGATTCGAGCGACCCCAGAGTCAGACACAAAAGCGGTCTCAACCGGGGATTGAGCCAAAGAAAACCCCACATGCCAACAGAAAATGACACTTAAGCCGCTGATCCAGAGGATATTGGCTGTTGAAAGGTTATTCTTCTCCATCAGACCACCTCGCAAATTTCGATTTGAATTGTCGATTTTTTGGGTTCCCTCAAAACCCTAAGTCTAACGACATTAGATTTTACTCATAGGTCCCATTTTGCCAGGTTTAAGGCATTGGGATTACTTGTGCAATACAATTTGATACGATCGTTACGATCGGTACATCGATAAGCCAAATGCCAAAAGAAAATGTACCGTATCACGACGCGCCAGCGAGTGATTTTCCAACTCAGACCAATCGCTGACGCGTCTTTTTAGGTACGCCAATTGCGGACGTTTGCATAAGGAATTCGAAGTGCTACAACGGGTTGAAATTAGTTTTGATTGCCTTCCTTTGCGCAGCGTTAGTCGTGTCGATGCACCGCTGGATGCTTCACCGAAGTTGGCGGCTAAGCTCCATCGTGTAAAGCAAGCCATCGAAATGCACGGAACGCACAACACGTATTATCTGCACAATGCGATCTGCCGCTTCCACTTGACTAACGATCCGGCTATTGGTTCGGTCGCCTACAAGTTTGAAGGAACTATCTTCACCGACGCGAATGACGCCACAGCCATTCGAACAGAACTGTCGGTAACACTCGATAAAGAGACTTGTGATTGGCTCAACCAGTCGATTGTCGACTGGTTGGCCGAGACGGTGCACCGAACCGTAAGAGTAGAGTTCGATCGCTATATTGAGGCGGGTGATCTCGAAAAGACTCGTGAGCGATTAGCGAAGATCGAAAAATCACTCGACGATTCCCAAGGCTTCGTTGGGATGTATCTGTAGCCCATGGTCGCCGTTCGCTCCGGCGAACGATGCGGGCGTTTCGACGTTCCCCGCATGTTCGAGAGAGTGAACCGCAACGAAGCACCTGTGCAGCGATTTTCAAACACGATTGTTGAACATGGATTTACAGGATGAACAGGATGGTTATCCATGCTCAGCCTTCAAATCCATGTTTATTAAATTCTTACTTTGGTGTCGAGCTGACACTATGCTTAGTTCGTTTTGAAATGCCAAGCTACTTTTGCCTGGGTGCTTATAAGAATCCATACAATCAAGCTCCGGCGAGCTATTCGATTGCGTTCGTATGATAGTGGTGGCATTGCGTGCAATGGTCGCCGGCTGCATTAGGTCGGTGACATGACGCGCAGTCACTTCGTTGGACAGAAATGAAATCAACCTGTTTGAGAAGGTCGATGGAAGCGTTTTCATTTTGGCTATTCGTGGATTCTTTTTCGTGGAGACGATGGCAAGATTTACAATCCTGCAATCCGGACTGAATGAGATGCGGTCCATGATTGAAACGGGTCAAGTCACGGACTCGCGCGTCGAAACGTTTGGCCTGCCAGAGTTCGGTTGGCGCCTTCACGGAAGTAAATTTCGTCAAGCCTTGATGGCATTCGGCACACCGACCGAGGCTCGTTGGTTGTAGGCACTCGTCGATCAACCTTTGGGCAAGTCGACTCGGCTTTTCAATGTCAGTTCCATCTGTTGATGCGTGGCTTTCGATGGCCCTGGAATGTCCGAGTGTCAAAAAAGCCGTCAACCATCGATCAGCATGCCCGGATGGAACATAAACAATCGCCATCCGTTGCCGATCGATCATCCACCCGCCAGCCGGTAGATGCTGCCGCGATCGGATATCTTTCCATGATTTCGAGTTGGAAAGAACTGGCCCCTCAGGTTCCGATGGGAATGCCGTTGCCAATTTGGAGTCGGACAACAAATCATCGGCGCCACTTAAAAACGCATTCTCCGCGGAAGGAGTGGTCGGTGTCAAACGATTTGACGAAGTGTAGATTTCGCGACTGGAAGGTTTTGACGGCAGCGGCTCAAACCATTCCCGATAGGCTTGTCGGAAGAGATCGGGCGGGACCCCACGTAGCAATTCCATCACCGCCTTGTCCTCCGAGGATTGTCCATGGATGGTGAGTCTTGTTTGGAAAATTTTCTGTCCGTCTTGAGCGAGTTCGCCTAGAAGGACTTTGGTGGCCCGCGCCAATTTTGCGATGGCTTCTCGATCCACTTCCGTCTTGACGTCGAAATCGGAGAGTTTTCCTGATCGAGGCATGGCATCGAGTACGCTTGCACTCGCCTTATCGCCGAGCAGCAACCATTGCATGAATAAGGGGATATTGCCATCAAGGATTTGCGAAGCCTCTTCTGGCCATGTACCGATGTCGATGCCTGAATTCTTTAAACCGGTTGTATCGAGGCTCGGAAGTTGAAATACGACCAGTCCATCCGGCAGGGACGATGAAATAGGTGCTTGATGGCAACTGGCACACGCTTTCTCGAACGACGCAGAACGAAAGACCTGACCTACTCGCCCATTTTCAGATTCATTGACGTGACAAGTCCGGCAATCAAACGTCGAATTGGACTTGGTAAAATGCAAATCGCGATGGCGAAGATGGTTGAATGCGACACTTTGCGAGCCGGGCCGTGGATATTCTCGAAACTCGGGATGATCGACCGCAAACGACCCAAACTGATTTTGATGACAAGCCTGACATCGTTGGCTTGAAATTGCTTCCAGATCATGCTGCGCGCCTTGATGTTCCCGATGGCAGTCGGAACATGACAGCGAATGTTCGTGCCAGTTGATCGGGCGATGGCGTGTAAAACCGATCAGCAGGTTGTCGGCGGAATGACCCTTTTTCGTCATCCGTTCCGATAGATTTTTTAGTTCCTGTTCGGGTAGGTCATGGGGCGATGCCAGCCTCATGCGTGGAAGATCTCGCGCGTGACAGGTCAAGCAACGTTCCGTTTGAGAATGAGCGCCGATGGAAGTTGAATTCCAATCGGTTTCAGAGAGAGAGGGCTGGCCTTTACGCTGCTCGTCATGGCAACTTGCACAACGATGCGGATCACTAGGGTTGTGGATGAGCTGGGCATGAACCGAAGTCAATGGACCCGGCGCCATGGCGTCTCGGTCTAAACCTGTTTGGTTGGTGACGAATAAGGTCCCAAGTGTCATCATGGCAAGTGCTATCGGAAGATAGCTTCGCCACCACTGAAGCGTCCGGCGCGGATAACAAACTTTATCGTCGCATCTTCCTCTTGCGTCTGGCCCCATCGCGCAGCCTTTTCCGCTCGAAGTGAGTCCGCACTTCCATTGATTGTCCGGTCGTCGATAATGACGAGGGTTAGCTTCCATGGAATCGATAGACTGAGTAGACGTGAATGGCGACGACGAGATAAAACGACCAGATCAGAGAGACGTGAACGATAACCCAGCCTCTCAAGCGAATGAGCATGGCCCACTGGAAATCGAGATCGTCTTTCTCTCGAACGAGTTGGCTTAGATTGGACTGCGAAATTCGGCCATCCGGTCCCAAATAACGTACGACTTGATCGAGGTCGTGAAGCAAGCTGCGCCGCATTCGTCCGTTCGGGACCAAACAGTATGCAAGGGATCGACGCTTTTGAAAAAACGGTCTCAGATGTTGCATGTAATGCTCAGCGAGACAGGCGCTCTCGTTTTTCCCGGCTGCGTTGAGTGCCAGGCTATAAGCTCGTTTGGCAAGCTCGTCTCGCAAGGTTGGGATGTCTTCTCGCAGGATGGATCGTCCGGCAGCGCGAAGCTTTTTTGGGGTGCTGTAATTGATGTACCAGCCGAGTAGTCCGCTTAACGAGATCCCCCAAAACAGAAGTGCCAGGATCGTTTCCAAGCCACCCTGAACGCGGACGCCAGCATGGAGCACGAAGCTTCCCATCGCGAAAAGCCCGAGATAATGATGAGCCCGTTGCCACCTCGCAACCGACCCGAGCGGCAGAACGAGCAATCGCTTTCGCATCGAAAGCAACATCATCGTAAGACTAGCGGCCAAGAGCGCATAGCCAGTCAGGAAGTCTGGCCGGCCCAACGAACGCTCCGACCATCGCTGTGCGACGAATAGGAGCCAAACGGCCAACACGGTGGCAATGAAGGCAAACGATTTAGTTAAGCGGCTTTTCTTCGAATCCATTCTTGTAACTCAATAGGATTGCTGAGATTGATTCGAACCAAGGCTTCATGAGGGCAAGCTAGCTGACAAGCTGGACCAGTGGGTGAGGATTGACAGAGATCGCATTTCGTGGCTTGTAAGATTGGAAGTTTGGATTCCCGATCGACGAGCTTGTGTCCACGCGCGTCGTGAATCTCAACCATCATGATGTTGGAGTAGGGACAACTCTCGGCACACACTTTACATCCGATGCAAGTCTCTGGATTGATCGCAATGACGCCCGACTCGGTATCACGTGCGATCGCACCGGTCGGACAACCGATCATGCAAACCGGATCGATGCAATGCATACAAGCCTGTGTGAACTGATATCGATCGAATTGAGGCCCACTGCGAACAAAGCGAGGGTTGCCTTCATGAGTTCGAGCGCATGCCCGGACACAATCATCGCAACGCGTACAACGATCGGTATCGATCATCATGGCCTGCAGTCCATTCATCAGTCGATTGTCAACCAAGAACTCAAGCAAGGCTGGATCGAGATTGGATTCGTTGCTTTTTGCTTCCGCTGTTTCGACCACCGGTCCATGCGCGTCGTATCGAGGTTGTCGAATCGGTTTGGTGCGTTCCTCGTTGCGAATAAAAGGCAATGCATGTTCGATAAACTCGCGGCGCGGTATCAATAGCGCGTCCACGAAACCAATGCCGCGCAACGATTCTTGGTATGGCAAAAGCTGATCTTCGTGGACCCCGACGTCTACATTGTGAATGAGTTCTTGAAGCCCATACATCTGCCCACGACCAAGATACGAAATCGTCCGATGACCATGCCCGTGTTGATAAGATCGACGCGCAAAGCCGGATCGAATCACAACGAGCCAGTTGGCTGGTGAACCCTCTTGAATGAGGAGTGGTTCGGCTTTGATTTTTTCTTGTACGTCGAGTTTTTTCGTTTCGCGATAATCGGCAAACCACTCTCGATCGCCGTAGCTTCGAAGCTGGGTCGCATCAGAAAGTTTTTCGAGGTTTTCTGGGGGGATAAAGCGAAAGATCGACGTTTCGCGAAGCTGCGTTTTTAAGCTCGCTTCACGATAGCGACGATCGAGTTGCGCTTGGAAATTGGGGTCGCGACGCAAGAGACGCAAGCCTTGCCATCGCATTTCAAGCAGCACCACCGGCCCTTCAGCAACCACGGTGTAATTGCTGGGTGAACGCGTGATCGCGGCTAGCTCCCCAAAAATTTCGCCTGGCCCCAACGGTTCGGATTCGCAGTCTTTCAATACCGCATCAACGTCTTGAAGAAATATTCGCGGCCGATCATCGACTTCACGGATCGATGTAGCGGCCAAGGATGCTTGAGCATGGTCCTTCCCTTGAGCGATCTTTCTCACTTCCGCAACCGAATAGTTCATTAAAGAGGAACGGAGCGCTTTCCACAAAGAAACGGTTTTCGGCTTGGAACCGCCAAGATCTCCGATCGGCAGCGAGGTTACGATAACCCGGACGCTTCCCTGCAATACGATGAACGCGCAACTGCCGTATTCGCCTTCTCGAACGATGATGTCGCCGGTTTCATATCGGTTGACACGTGCATCGTTGCGAATAATGTCGACTAAAGGAGAAGACTTGGTGAAGCGATCCCGATCCATCGACGAAAAGGGTTCCAGCGATAAGATCCATTCGAGGTCGCGATCACGCATCGTCAGATCAAACGGGTGATCCCATCGATTAGGTCGTTCGATCGTAGTCGCTGCTGTCATAGTTCATGCGAATGGGAGATTTACCCAGTTTGGACGGACTATGTCTTAGAGCTTCGACGAGCTCCGATTCAATAGCAATCAAAGAAAGCAAGCTAAATAGTTCGAGTGAAACTACTCAACACGAAGCACACGTATTGAAGTTGTACGATTTAGACTCGAAAGGTCGGCACAACCTATGCCGGGGCTGATAAGCCTCGGTTCGGATATCATTCCTCAACCAAGCCCCGAAGGGGCGACACAACTCACTTTGTACCGCCCCTTCGGGGCTTACGACTCTGGAAAGCTTACAATCCGATGGCTTCGCCACCGGCATAGGTTGTTTCGGGCCTTCGGCCCTGAGGAAATAGGCAACATCAAAACACGCGCAAGCGAGTGGCTGAATTTCAGCAAAAGCCGCTCGCTGGCGCTTCGCGTAATTGGGTTTTCGATGTTTTTATCTCAACGTGTGCCCGTTCAACGCTTGCGCACCGTGCTATCCATGCAACGCTCCCCTTCTAACTGAATTTGGGACTTTCGAACCTGAGCCACAACTTCGAGCGAACGTTGATTATCAAGAGTTGAATTTTCATCGTGGCATACGCTTCCAGCCCGCGTTTTCGTTCTCCACAGGCGTGAAGCCAATGCTACATTTACTCCCGGTCGCGGCAATAGTGCGTCTTCAATACTAGAGCAGTTCTCACGTGGGTGTAGCGTTTTTTCAACGCGATTGTAGCCGAGCTGCGCAAGCAGCCGGGTGTATTGCCGCTTGCCGAAGGCTCGTCCGGCCTGGCAAATCCGACCTTCGAATGCGCCGGGCTGCTCGCGCA
>JANOAI010000350.1:0-2833 GCA_031411055.1 Pirellulaceae bacterium | reverse complement strand
ACTCGGGCCAGCGGCGGTCGTAGCAGATGCACATGCCGAGCTAGGTGCCCATCGGATCAGCGCCCATGAAACGGGGCATCAATTGCTGGCACACGATCCGGACGTACGTGAAGAAGTCTTAGCCTTGTTGGGTGACGGTTCACTTGGTTTGGACGGAAACTTGGATCGGTCCAAAATCGCGGCCAAGGTATTTGGTAATCAGCCCGAAAAGATCGCATTGCGGCGAGGCTTGGAGTCGATCCTGCATCCGCGAATACGGGCTGAAACGGAACGAAAAATAGGAGATCTCGGGGCGAGGAACCCCCATGCGATGCTGTTCCTCGATGCACCGCTTTTAATCGAAGCGGGTTGGCTTCCGCGTTGCAAAGCGGTCGTCTTTGTGGACACGCCGTTAGAACTTCGCCAGCGTTTTGCGGTGGAACGAGGCTGGGACGCCGATGAGTTGGCTCGACGCGAATCGAACCAAGTGTCACTGGCAGAAAAGCAGGCGGCTGCGACGCATGTGATCAGCAACCACGGTAGCCGGAAGGAGCTTTTGGAGGCGACGGACCGTGTTTTTCACGATTTGCAATCAGTTTCCGGCTAGAAAAGCGGACTATTCACCCCATTACTGCGACTAAATCTGTGTAGGCTCAATCGGTTGGTTTAAGTATCATGTTTGGAGGCCGGTCACTTGCGTGGTTGGCTCAAGACTCCCACATTTCCTTAAGATTGATTTTTGTTGATCTCGTTTTCGGAGCTCCCGTCCATGCCTTGGATTCGCCGCAGTCGCCGCGTCATCGTTTTCACGATTCTATTCCTGTTGTCATTCTGGCTACTTAGCAAGCCAAAAGCTGAAGCTCATCTTTCGATTGGCTCTTTGGCCCCTTCGCTGTCGATTGAACACTGGGTCCAGAACGGGGAAGGAAAGTTCAAGTCGATCGAGAAGTTCGAAGCAGGGAAAGTTTACGTCGTAGAATTCTGGGCAACCTGGTGTGGCCCTTGCATTCAGAGTATGCCGCATCTCGTCGCACTTCAAGAAAAATACGCCGATGGACAAGTGCAAATCATCAGTGTGAGCGATGAACCGCTGGTTGAAGTCAAAGAGTTTTTACAACGTCCGGCCGGTGAACGTGCAGGTAAGCGTATCACGTTTGAAGAGTTGACGGCCAGCTACTGTTTAACGACGGACCCGGACGGTTCAACCAGTGAAGCATACCCGATGGCTGCTAAAGTGAACGGCATTCCCGTGGCCTTCATCGTCGGAAAAGATTCTAAAATCGAATGGATTGGGCATCCGTTAGAAATGGACCAGCCGCTTGAGCAAGTCGTGGAAGGTAAGTGGAATCGCGACGCTTTCGCGATTCAGTACAACGAAGAGCAGGAGTTTGAAGCACTCAAAGGGAGTTTGGGGGCCGCTCTCCAGAATCCAAACAGCAAAACGCCAAGCCCGGTTGCAGTTGAAAAAGCCTTGCGGACCTTGGATGGTTTCATCAGCGGTGTGAAAACACCATCGATTGCATCGCAGGCCAAATTCATCAAGCTTGATCTTTACATCCAATACCGACCCGAAGACAAGACTCTGCTTCCGCTTGCGCGTGAAGTCTTCCAAGAGTTTTCGAAGCGTCCGAGCGAGATGCATTCGCTTGCTTGGGGACTCTATGAACTCGCTCAAGCGGGAAATCTTAAAAATCGAGGCGTTATCGAAGAGGCGTTGACGGCCACGCAAGCGGTACTTCCAAAAGTCAAACCGTCTGAACGCGAAACAGCATTCGATACCGTCGCTCACCTACAAGAGTATCTTGGCGACCTGGAAGGCGCTCTTGTCTCGGCCCGCGAAGCCGCCAAGACGCCGGGAGCCGCTAAGGAGTCCCAAGCCTACGTTGAGAGCTTGGAAGCATTGATCAAGAAGAAGTCGGAAAAGCAGTAACCCTAACAATGTCTGAAACCGTTTTTTCAAAAATAATTCGGAAAGAAATTCCGGCCAAAATCATTTACGAAGATGATTTGAGTTTAGCTTTTCATGATGTTCACCCGCGGGCGCCCGTGCATGTATTAATCATCCCTAAAAAAGCGATTGCGTCTTTGGAAGAAGTAGAGCCTGAAGATCAAATGTTAATCGGGCATCTTTTTCTGGTGCTTCAAAAGGTTGCGCGTCAACTGGGAGTAGCTGAGCACGGCTATCGTGTTGCAATCAATTGTCGCGATGGCGGTGGCCAGGAAGTTCCCCATTTGCACCTTCATCTCCTAGGTGGTAGAAAGCTTGCATGGCCGCCAGGATAGACATCGCTGTGAACCAAAATTCTCATTGGAGGCTCGTCGATGGCCAAGCCAGTCTTGAGGCGGGTCGATGGGACGGACGATTTAATCTCGCAAAACCGGGTTCGGGATTGTCTCTGGCATCAGCGAATAAGTTTCGCTTGGATTCGTTGCTGGCAGTCGAATTCGTAACGCCGCATGAACCATTCCTGAAAGACTGTTTTGTTCGGCAGAGCGATCTTATCATTGCTTATCCACAGCGCGAACATCGTACATTTTCATTGCAACTCGATTATCGAATTATCGAATCTAGCGAGGAACAGCTTCTGATTGAGCTCTGGGTGAGCATCCAAACCTATTTGCTCGATACGCATCCTACCGTGAAAGTCATTTGTCCTGGACTTGAGTCCCCTGCCAATGCCTCGCAACCGATCGTCGCTACGGTTGGCGATCTGTCATTTGCTTGGTTCATCCATCCGCGGGATCAAAGTGATACTAAGTTGGTTGCAGATAAAGCCAGCGAACGCGTGCAAGCCCAGCTTTTCGGGCACTTTATGGAAAAAGGGGTTATTCGGCGCGCTCGCGTGCGTTGTCT
>JANOAI010000349.1:0-7948 GCA_031411055.1 Pirellulaceae bacterium | reverse complement strand
ATTCGATAGCTACCCGGCTGGATTCGTCCGAGATAAGCGAGCGTATTCATTAGGCCAATCGTTCCGTGACCACACATCCCGATGTACATAACATTGTCGAAGAAAATAACACCAAAATCGCAAGTCGGATCCGAGGGCTCAACCAGTAACGCTCCGACGAGATAGTCCGACCCACGTGGCTCAAGAATGATCGACCGCCGAAAATGATCATGCTTTTCCTCGAGAAGCAGCCGTTTATCCGCCACGGAGCCATTGCCCAAATCGGGACCTCCGGACAATACGACGCGCGTCGGTTCTCCACCGGTATGAGAATCAACTACTTGGATTTGTTGCATTGATATTTGTCGCTATGAACTGATAACCATCGAGTCGGTTGGAAATAGCAGGCATACGCACGGGCCTAAATTGAATCAGTGTCGCCCGACGCTCCGCGGCGGTAGCGTGTCGTATCAATGTCGCCCGACGCTCCGCGGCGGTAGCGTGCCTTATCAGTGTCGCCCGACGCTCCGCGGCGGTAGCGTGCCTACTCAGAAAAATCATGCAAAGCACTACCTACTCGAACCGTCGGGTGACTTTACTAACTCGCTTCTCACAAGATCGGGCAAAAACTTGACTGGGACCGAACCGTGCCCCAAAACAGCCTCATGATATTCGTCTAGCTGGAACGCATCCCCCAACTCGCGCTGAATGGACTGACGCAAACGATAGTGCGCCATTCGGCCGGTAAAGTACGTGCTCAACTGAACGGAACTCTGTTTGGCTCGAATGATTTTCAATCGAGCTTCTCCGTCGGACTGATAGGCTTCTTGTGTTAAAAAGGCCAACGCTTCTTGGTCGGTCATCTCCGTACAATGCATTTTGTGATCAAGAATGGCATTGGCGACAGCTCGAAGATAAAACTTGAGCTGATTCAGCCGCAAAGCCAAATCGCCTTGACCGTAGCCTTGGTCGAGCATCATTTGCTCGGTGTAGACGGCCCAGCCTTCGATGAAGACGCCAGATTGCAAGATGCGGCGTATCAACGACGGACATCGATTGGAGTATTCCAACTGCACATAATGCCCTGGATAGGCTTCGTGGATCGTCAAGATTTGAAGCATGTGCCGATTGTATTCTTCCAGGAAACTCTTGACTCGCTTGGCATCCCATAGGGATGGCGGGGGGCTGACGGCGTAGTAGCTGCTTCCGTTGGGGTCAAGCGGCAACGCGGAATCCAGATAGGCCAACGAATTTCCGCGACGAAACTCAGGCATTTCGATAATTTGGCAGCGATCGGTTTCTGGAAGCTTTAGAATGCCGTTCTCGGAAATAAAACGCTTGATCCCTTCGACCGTTTGTCTCGCATCGACAACCAACGCCGATGGCTCGCCGTGTTCTTGGCTGACAGCGTTGACGACGCTCGCAATGGTCTCCCGACGCCCCAACGTATCATCCGGCGGCAAAACACGTTTTGGAAAGTAGCGATGCCAAAGCTGTTTCGATACAAAGTATAACTCCCGCTGTACACGATCAAACTCGGTCTGAGCATCGGCAAGAACTTCGTCCGCGGATCGACCTAAGTCGAGAGACATTTCAAGCTTCTTTGAAAAGAGCGTTTTCCCCAATCGCCATTGACCATTGGCGTTGGGGTGCACTGATTCTTCGAGAAAGACTTGATACTCCTTCAGCTTTTCCACGACTGTTTTCGCCGCCGCATGAACCTCTTCTTTCTGCGGTGAGTCACCGATCAGATCGTCGAGTCCACCATCAAAGAAGCCAATGGCTCCTTTATTTTGACCGATGGCTGTTTCAAGAATGGAACGGGGCGGGTTCTTGATAGTGACCTTGGCGACATCGACAATTCGCGGAATTTCTTTCATTCTCGCAATCGCATTGGAGATATTCGTCTCACGAGGCAGCGTCGATTGAGTGAGCAGCATGTAAATACTGTCATTGATGTAGCTGCCATAGGTTCGTGGATCTTCTTCAAATGGCTTGGTATGCTCGGCCAGCCATATGTTCCGAAGCAAATCATCACGCAGAATCTGATAGTCGATTTGACCATCGGCTGAAAGCGAATCTTGTTTGATTTCGCTCTGAAGCTTGATTAACTGGTCTTTGGAAAACTTAAGCCAGCGCGCTCTTGCTTCATTGGATATATCATCAAGCAAATGATCATAGCGATGATCGCCAAGGAGCGTTGCATCGAATGGCCTAAGCAGAAACGTCTGTTCAAGATGGTTGCGAAAAAAGCGATCGAGTTGCTGATCCGCGATCGGAATGGATTCGCAACGGACAACCGATGACGGTAGCAAACAGGAAAGTCCAATGGCCACCGCCAATAGCGTTCTACAAAACCGCATTGCTCCCCCTCGCCCCGCTTCGGGGAGAGGAGGCTGCGGCGGGGCTTGATGAAAAATATGTTTAATCATTTGCAAATCCATCCGAGAGTATCTCCTCCCCTCGCCCATTCTTATGGGAGAGGGGTCGGGGGTGAGGGTTGAAAATTAGAGCTGCTTACAACCGATGTCTCTGAAGAAAAAACTCGGAATTCGTTGGCTGGAACGAACGTTGCTCGCAATTCCTAAAGGCCCCCTCCTCCCCGACCCTTCTCCCCCGAAGACGGGGGCGAAGGGAGAGAAAGTCGTGATAGAAATTTCCTGAGCACAACAGGTCGTTTTTCCGTCTTCTTGCATTTTTATCAGGTCAGCTAAGTGGGGAAGTGATGCGGTTGTGAAATTGACTCAACGCAGCTCGTCGTGGGCGAAACATCGTTCGACATCTTTCATAGCTTCGGAATCTCCGGACGAGTTTCGATGGCATGGCGAATGATTTTGAGAATACGATTGCGTTCTTCACCTTCAAGTACAAGTCGAGGTGCACGAACCCATTCACGCCCAAGCCCTGCTTCTTGTGTCATGAGTTTAATGAATTGAATGAATTTTGAATGAACATCAAGATGAAGCAGCGGGGTAAACCATCGGTAAAAAGTTCGAGCTTTGTCCCATTCACCGCGTCGAGTGAGTTCCCAGAAGTATTGATTCTCCGTTGGAAAGGCAATACCGCTCCCGGCGACCCAACCGTCTATCCCGAGAATCGAGGCTTCTAAAGCTAAATTATCAACGCCGGTGAAGATGGCGTATCGATTGCCAACGGTGTTGTGAAGATCGGTGATCCGCCGCGTATCTCCAGAACTCTCCTTGATCGCGACGATATTTTTTTCGTTCGCGAGTTCATGGAACATTTCCGGCGTGACGTCGTTAAAGTACGCCAACGGGTTGTTGTAGACCATGATCGGCCTTTCGGTCGAACGAGCCACCGATCTCAAGTGAGTAAGAACCTCCTCCGGTGCGCCACGATAAAGCATGGCTGGCATCAACATATATCCTTCGCAACCGAGTTTCGTTGCATCGTGAACGTATCGAATCGCTTCGGCAGTCGAACTCTCCGCCACGCCGCTGATTACAGGGACTCGCCCGGCAACTGCCTTGACCATGGCTTCGAGCACCAGTCGCTTTTCCTGGGCCGTCATGGCTTGATTTTCACCCAAGGAACCCAAAAAAATAATTCCGGTGACGCCGGACGAAATCAAAGCTTCAGCATGCCGCGCCGTTCCATCGAGATCGATTGAGCCGTCTTGATGCATCTGGGTGGTAATTGCTGGAAAAACACCTTGCCATCGGACCATAGTAGAGTAAACCGGTTATCAAAAAGGGGTGGATCGCAACTCAGGAATGATTGAATTTGTATAGTATGATTGTTTGCTTAAAACAATGCTTGGATAGGAAAGGCGTGGAACGATGAATATTCGCACAGAATTGCCAAGTTTGCGTCGCCTTTCGAGCGTTGACTATCAGCTTTTGGAAGAGCTATTTGATCATGCCCACGATCTGACCTTCTTTGTGAAAAACGTTGATGCAAGATATGTCGTTGTAAACGAATGTCTAGTCGGTCGGCACGGCTTTAAGCGAAAAAGCCAAGTGATCGGAAAAACGACGCTCGAAACCTGCCCAGGCGAACTCGGCAAAATCCTCCACGAGCAAGATCATGTCGTTTTAGAAAAGGGGAAGCCGATCGTCGAGCTTCTCGAAATGCACTGGTACTCTCCCAATACTCCCGGCTGGTGCGTGACCACCAAGATGCCAATACGGGACGCGAAGAATTCGGTCGTTGGCATCATCGGTATTTCTCAAGACGTTCGAACGCCGATTTCGAACGAAGAGATTCCTGTCGGAATCGGGACGGCCCTCAAATACTTGGAGAAAAACTATTCCGAGCCCGTGAGTCCCTCTTCTTTAGCCAAAGTGGCGAACTTGACGCCCGCTCGATTTGCTCGCGTGATCAAACGAATCTATCAGTTGACGCCGAATCAACTCATATCAAAGACACGCCTGACTGCCGCAGCGAAAATGCTTCGCGATACCGACCGGTCTATCTCGGAAATTGCGATTGCCAGTGGCTTCTACGACCACAGCGCCTTTACTCGTGCGTTTCGAACGTCGCTGGGTCTTTCGCCATCCGCCTTTCGGTATGAGTTCAGCTCGAACGAGATTCGTCGTCTGGAGGCGGAGTAAAGCGAGGAGCATTGGTCGCTGATTCGGGCGTGTCGTCTTCAGCGATCTTCGGGGGCGTTGGAGCTGGACGATCCCACTGATCGATCCCCTGAAATTCTCGCTGAAACTCGCTCATCATCTTTCGAAGGTCGCGATATTTCGCACCCATGGTACGCGCCACCTCGGGCAAATTACCTCCGAAGAGAAGCAACGCGAGAACTCCGAAGAGTAGCATTTCGGTATAACCGAGACCCGGCATTCGTTTCCCAATCGTTCAAATTCAAGAAAGCTTGGGACGACTAGCTAATCGAATCGTGCTTGGACGAATCGTGCTTGGACGTGGTTGAGTCAGGTGCATCCTCAGTACCATCTCGAATCCCTTTTTTAAACTCGTTGGCACTTCGGCCAAGGTTACGCATGAGCGTTGGCAGTTTCGCACTACCGAAAAGGAGCATGACGACCAAAAGGAGGATGAGGAGTTCGAATTGATTTACGCCGAACATATATTTTGGCTCACTTGCCAAGGAGGGGTAAGGTCTGGCCCTAAAATCTCGAGGCCATCGACGGAACAGACTAAATTGTGCTGCCTACAAGCGACTATAGCACGTTCGCGTTGTTCTATTCTAGTATGCTGGCTGAAAGGCTGTCAAATACGAGTCATTTAAGGGGCGATAACAAGCTTTAAAAGCTTGTTTCAGTCGGAGACGCGGAACAAACTGCCTAACCGGAACGTCGGCTACTTTCGTTTGCCACGCTTGATGGCTTCCGCCACGGCGGCACCCATGTCAGCCGGCGATGGCGAAACCACGATCCCGGCTGCTTCAAGGGCTGCGATCTTTTCAGCAGCCGTCCCCTTACCGCCGGTGATGATGGCTCCCGCATGTCCCATTCGTTTTCCCGGAGGAGCTGTTCCACCAGCAATAAAGGCGGCTACCGGCTTCGTTACATGCTTAGCGACATATTCGGCTGCTTTCTCCTCAGCATCCCCACCGATTTCGCCAATCATGAGGATCGCTTCTGTCTGGTCATCGTTCTCAAACATCTCGAAAAGATCGATGTACGATGTCCCGACGATCGGGTCTCCGCCTAACCCGATACACGATGATTGGCCAAGACCAATTCCCGTTGTCTGCCAAACCGCTTCGTACGTGAGCGTGCCAGATCGGCTCATGATCCCAACTTTGCCAGGCTTATGAATATAGCCCGGCATAATCCCAATTTTGCACTCGCCCGGCGTAATTACTCCCGGACAGTTAGGTCCGATCAGAATCGACTTGCTTTTCTTGACGACGTCGTAGACATGAACCATATCAAGCACAGGCACCCCTTCTGTGATCGCGCAGATGACTTCGATTCCGGCATCGATGGCTTCCAAAATCGCGTCAGCGGTGAACGGGGCTGGGACGAAAATCATCGTCGCGTTGGCGCCAGTTTGCTTTACGGCTTCATACACCGTATCAAAAACCGGAACCCCTTCGACCGTTTCGCCCGCTTTGCCGGGCGTTACGCCGCCGACCATTTGGGTCCCGTACTCTTTGCAACCTTTAGTGTGGAACGCGCCAGCTTTACCGGTAATCCCTTGGCAAATTACTCGGGTGTTCTTGTTGACCAGAATGCTCATGACAATAAATGACTTTTATGTTTGTATTTTCGGAAAGTACAGTTTTACGGATTTCGCCCTCTTGGAGAGCACTACTTGATCGAAGCCACAACTTTCTTAGCTGCGTCTGTGAGGTCATCGGCCGAGATCACAGCCAGGCCGCTTTCTCGAAGCATCTTTTTCCCTTCTTCGACTTCGGTTCCCTCCAGGCGAACCACGAGCGGGACATCAAAGCCGACTTCTTTGGAAGCTTCGATCAAGGCTGTCGCAATCGTCGTGCACTTGGCGATGCCTCCGAAAATATTGACCAAAATAGCTTTGACATTGGGATCTGAAAGGATGATGCGGAAGGCTTCCGTAACCTGCTGCGTATTGGCTCCACCTCCAACATCAAGGAAATTCGCCGGTGCACCGCCGTGATACTTAATAATGTCCATCGTTGCCATCGCCAGCCCGGCACCATTGACCAGGCAACCGATGTTGCCATCAAGCTTCACATAGCTCAGACCCGTATTGCCGGCTCGTACTTCTGCCGGCTCTTCTTCATTCAGATCACGCAGTTCTTTCAGATCCGCATGACGAAACATCGCATTGTCATCGAAGGTGACCTTGGCATCGAGCGCTAACAATTGCCCCTCTTCGGTAATAACCAACGGGTTGATCTCAGCCATCGCACAGTCTTGGTCAGAAAAGAACTTGCAAAGCTTTTTAAAGAAGCCGTCGGCACTCTTGGCCGCACTTCCGGTGATATTCAATTGCTTGCAAATCTTTCGGACCTGGAAGCTTTGCAACCCGTGGGCCGGATCGAAATGCTCTTTCAGGATTTTCTCAGGTGAATCGTGAGCCACCTTTTCAATCTCCACCCCCCCTTCGCTACTAACCATCAGGAGCGGTTTTTGAGCTGCACGATCGAGAACGACTGCTGCATAAAGCTCACGCGCGATCTTGCAACCTTGCTCAACAAAGATTTGGTTGACTTTCGCCCCCTTCTCGCCGGTTTGTATTGTCACCAACTCATTGCCAATCATATTTTTGGCAACAGTCGCTGCTTCATCAGCCGACTTTACAAGCTGCACACCGCGTTGAGTCGGGACTTGGATGAACGTCCCTTTTCCACGACCACCGGCATGAACTTGGGCTTTCACGACTGCGATTGGACCGCCCAATTTTGTAAATGCTGACTTCGCTTCTTCCGGCGTTCGAGCAACATAGCCTTCGAGAACAGGTACAGCCGCTTTGCGAAATAGCTCTTTGGCTTGGTATTCGTGGATTTTCATTGGTTTTTTTCGTCAGAAGGGCACAAACATCAGGTCGGGATTATCGGAGTAGATTCCAACAAGGTCAAGGACACCAACCTTCGACAAGACCCGAGTACGCCATAAAATAACAGGAGATCTTCCCACTTTCGGATCCGCAATTTTCAAGAGATCGAAACGTCGCCTGCTTGCGGGCGAGGTCGGACGCGGAAGTGGCCCTGAGGGAGTCTTAATCTGCGTCGCCGAAAGTGATCGTAACGTCGCCTGCTTGCGGGCGAGGTCGGACGCGGAAGTGGCCCTGAGGGAGTCTTAATCTGCGTCGCCGAAATGGAGTCTCTCTGCAAGGTCTGAGCATTTGTCTTGAAACATCTTCACCCTCCCCTTGCAGGTATTGATCTCGACAGACCTTCACCCTCCACTTGGGCAACGCCGTAGCGGATTTTTTAGCTGGCAAGTTGTAGCTCATTGTAAAGCTTCCGTTGAGCGGCAGTTGCCCGCTTTAGGATGGGTGAATTTGTTGTCGGGATATCTTTTGTCGGAGGACGGAAACGGGCCATCTT
>JANOAI010000348.1:0-11668 GCA_031411055.1 Pirellulaceae bacterium | reverse complement strand
TCAGCGGTCGCTGTTCAAACCGCCACGAATTCATCCCTCTGGAAGAAGAAGCGGTCCAAATCTGGATGGCTTTTCTTTGCCTTGCCGCTCGTTGTTTTGGCGAGTGGCTTATGGCTATGGAACCGAAACGCTAGCTCATCCGTTTCCGCTTCGCATAGTCACGTTGTCTGGCAGGAAGTCAATCGCTCCAACCTAGAAGTGATCGTTCTCGAACGTGGGAACCTTGAAAGCCAGGCCAGCATCGACATCACCTGCGAAGTGGAAGACGTTCGCAAAGACAATATCAACGGGACAACCGTTCTATGGTTGATTCCCAATGGTGCATCCGTCCAAAAAGGCGATCTACTCATTGAGCTCGACGAGACTCCGATGCAAGAAGCTCTCGACGATCAAATTCTCATTGTTGAAAACGCATTGGCTGAAAAAATCCAAGCCGACGCCAACATGAAGAACCAACTTACCATGAATGCGACCGCAAAATCCGAAGCAGAGTTGCAAATCAAAATTGCAGAGCTTGATTTAGAAATGTATGTCGACAAGGAAAACGGCACTCATAAACTCGCCATGGATGCTAATAAACGTCGTATTGACGACGTGAATAACGAGATTCTATCTGCTCAGGCTACGATGGAACTTCGGCAGGAGGAGAAGCGTGGTATTACAACGCTTTTCGAGATGGGCTATGCCAGTCGAAACGAAGTCCGCCGCATAGAGCTAACCTATCTTACGGCGGAGGCCACGTTTGCTGCCAAGCTTAACCAGCTTCAAACGGAGTTATCGACCCTCAAGAAGGCCGAAATCTACGAGCAACGCAAGGACATGATGACTCTTGAAGGCAAGCTGGCGACGGCGAAACGAGGCCTCGAAACCGTCATACGAAACAATGAAGCCAAGATGGCTCAAGTCGATTCTTTGATGCGAGCCAAAGAAGAATCGCTTAAGAAAGAAGAAGAGCGATTGGAACGCTATCAGACACAATTGGCAAAATGCAAGATTTATGCGCCTCAGTCCGGTTTGGTGGCCTATCCGACCAGCAAATCATTGGAAGTTCGCGAAGGTATTCCCGTCCTTTTCCGACAGAAAATACTCTCGATTCCCATGCTGGATTCGATGCAGGTAGAAACCAGCATTCACGAATCGTCTCTTGATCAAGTTCGATCAGGCTTGCCCGTCCGTGTCACTGTAGACGCTTTCCCATCCCGATCTTATCGAGGGACAGTCAAATCGGTGGCCGTCCTACCGGAGCAAAACAGTTGGTCAGGAAGTGACACGAAGGTTTATGAAACCATTGTAACGATCGATGAGAAAGTTGAAGATCTCAAGCCCGGGATGACCGCTGTGGCAGAGATTCTTGTGGACTCCATCTCCGATGTTGTCACGGTCCCATTGCATGCCGTGGTCGAACACGATGATCAAACATACGTCGTGGTTCGTAACGACTCTGATGGAATGGAAACACGCTCGATCGATCTGGGGCAGGCCAGCGAGACACGGGTGAGCGTCACCGAAGGCTTGGATGAAGGCGAATCAATCGCGGTGAATGCCCAAGAATTTGCGGAAACTCTGTTTAGTCACAACGATTCATCGGTCCCCGCTTCTTAGGGGGTTATCCATTGATCTGGATCGTTACGCTCAAACTCGCAGTACGTAATTTGCTGCTCCATAAAATGCGGAGCATCCTTACGTTGTTAGGAACCATTCTCGGAGTCGCGTCGGTGATCGCGATGCTTGCAATCGGCGAAGGTTCCAAAAAAGAAGCGCTTGAACAGATCCGGCGGTTAGGGGCATCCAATGTGATTGTTCGCTCCATAAAGCCGCAGCCTTCCACCAACTCCGTCAGCACAACCTCGAGTTATGTGTTGGCCTATGGTTTGACATTTGCGGATCTCCGTCGCGTTGAAGATCTTGGGATGAAGAACGCCATCGTTGTTCCTTCCGTTATGCATACGAAGAATGTGCAACATTCAAAGAACCATCTAATGGGTGTCCGTGTTTTCGGAACCACCCCCGACCTGCCGCGAGTCCGGTCCCTCCACCTTGCCGGCCGATTCATCAACCACGAAGACATGAACGATTCAGCGAATGTAGTCGTAGTCGGGAAAGGCATTGCCAACGATATGTTTGGCTTTGAGAATCCGATTGGACAAACCTTGCTCATTGGCAATGATGCCTTTCGAGTCATTGGACTCGTGACGTATGGCGATGGCGGTTCGGCCCGTGCAAATTCATCGATGACCGATGATCGCAATCACGAACTCTACATTCCCTTGTCAGCCGCCAAGAATCGGATGGGTATCGTCCAACGGATCGTTGAGACCGGTTCGCGCCAATACGTCCGTTTCGAACTGAGTGAAATCACGATTAAACTTGAAGACCAGGAGGAAGTCCGCGCAACGGCCGCGGTTATTCGCAGTCTGCTCACAAAAAACCACCCAAAGAAAATCGATTATGAAGTGCAAGTCCCGCTCGAATTGTTGAACCAGGCTGAACGCGAAAAGCGTTTATGGAATCTCGTTCTGGGTTCGATTGCGGGAATTTCGTTGCTGGTCGGCGGTATCGGAATCATGAACATCATGTTGGCTACGGTGACAGAACGAACTCGCGAAATTGGAATTCGGCGCGCCATCGGAGCCAAGCGTCGGCATATCATCATGCAATTCTTGATGGAGACAACCGTACTGAGTACCAGCGGAGGGATCCTTGGCGTGTTCTTTGGCGTCTTCCTACCATTCATGGTAACGCTGACGCTTGGCATTCAGACCGTGACCAGTCTATGGTCGGTCGTTTTAGCCTTTAGTATCTCCGTGCTAACCGGCGTCATCTTCGGAGTCTACCCAGCCTATAAAGCTGCTCTCATGAGTCCCATTGAAGCCCTGCGGCATCAGTAGCCGGCAGGTCGAATTTCCATTCTTGGCCCTGTCGAAGCTTCCATTCGTGCCGGCGTTGAAGCGGGCCGAATCGACTGCAAGAAGTGAACTTCGTGGACTGGCTTTGCGGAACGTTCAGTAACCGGGACGACATTCGATGCCTTAGCTGTCTGATCACGAGCGTTCAACAACGATGGCTTAAAATCAGGTGAAGCATCAAAATTCGACGGTGCAGGAATCGGTCGCAAAGCGTCTGTGTTCAACTTCAAGTTCAAGTCTGTCGAATCCGTAGCAGGTTCGTTAGGCGTGGAATTGCTGCTAGGAGCCGGCGCATTGAAGGGATTGGAGTTTGAAGGAGCGGTCTTCTCGTTTCGCAACCATGGCGACGGGGCCGATGGCGTCGAAGCGGGGTTGCCGTTCGAGCTCGTTTGCGGTGATTGCTCGATGCTTCGTAGCTGAAAGCGTGGGCGCTCGGCAGTTTCCGATTCGGGTTTCAGTGTTTCACTGCGAGAGTAATTTAAACTCGGAACCTTGAACGAGTCGCCGTCGAATTGACCGGAGCTGGAAGGAGGAAGTGTCGAGGGGAACATCGGTGGAGCGATCATCGAAGACGGATTGGGTGTCGACGGAACAATGGGTGGGTACACCGGAGAGGTTGATGAGGGGTACGTCGTCGAAGGAAGGGTCGACGAATAGGGGAGGTCAGCCGCAGGCGAAACAGCCGATGGAATGGTCTGCATACCCATCGATCCCGGCATCGGCGCGAAAGTCGAGGTTGTCGGCGACGGACTCGACAACGTCGTTGTTGGCAACGTAGTCGAAGGGTATGTAGTCGAAGGGTAAGTTGGTGCGATATACGGCTGATTTGTCGACGGATAAGACGGTATCGATGAATAGGTGGTTGCGGTCGGAGAGGTTTGGGTAGGCGTCCAAGAAGCAGCTGGAACGACCGATGAACCGATCATCGTCGAGGTTGTCGGAGCTCCGTAGTGAATACCGCCATACCCCGAAACGATCGGCACGTTCGACGCTGGGAGGGCGCTGTTGGGTGCCGGACTGACAATCGTTGGTCCGCCAGGAAATGGAATCGCTAACGGTACCGTTCCGAATGGCGATTGAACGACTGGTGCTGTTCCGTAGGTACCAAATCCGCTAGCAATCGAAAGCGAAGATTGCCCGGCTGCGCTACCGACCATCGGTGAAGCTATCGATGGCTGGCTCAACGTTGGTGTTTGGTACGGTGGGGTATAGTTCGGCTGGGATGTACTACCATAACCGCCGTACGCGTAGTTTTGCCAAGCAGGCGTCAGCAATGGAACACGCTGGGCTTGGTACTGATACGAGGTACATGGCTGCAGACTCGTAATCGTTGTCCCAAGATTCGGATCGAACGACGTGACCGGACGATAATACGTCGTCGGCGCTTTGTAATACTGGCTAGCGTATCCCCCGGTCGGCAAAAAGCCGCCATTCGTTTGAGGCAAGCCTTGTGGGAGAACCGGACTATAGCTCGTGTTTGGGTAACCCGAGTAGGCATTGTAGCCGTAGTTTCCATAGCCACTGGCAATAGCAGCGGGGGTACCCGGGGTCAGTGGGTAGGTTGGTCGGTTTTGGTTAATCCACCAATCGGCAAACGGCCCAGCCGAAACTTGGGATTGGACGAAGCCAACAACAAGACCAGCCGCGAAGACTGCTTGGAGACGAACACGATTCAATCGAAATAACATATGCGTTGCACCTTGGCAGCAAAAAGGATTCTCGCTCCCGCGCCATGCGGTCATAAAAGAACCTTCCTATGTTTGATGGCATCCACCCACCAAACGTCAATGAAACTTGAGCTGGAATTGGGATTTCAACACAAAAATCGCCCTCTCCACGTCGGGTTGTGAGGCCGGTAACGATTGTGATGCTATTCGAAGCGAGGTCCCCCAACGAAGCTTCTGCTCCACAATTGATACGCAGATGACGTCAAGAAGGCAAGAAATGGGGTCGCTCCGCTATTTGGCATGGCCCTTCGGATTCTTGGCTTTCTTGTCTTTGTCAAGGGATCCGTCAAGCGATACAAGATATGCAACTAAATCTCGCAACTCACGTCGCGATAGATATTTGACCAAGTCAGCTGGCATCGAGGATTGTCCCTTTTTGGTTCCCTCAATCGAATCGGTGGCTACCGAAACCAACGAACCATCGGACTTTAAAACAACGATTTTGTCTTCATCCCGACTCTTGACGATGCCGGTAACAATCTCACTGTCGTCGGTTTGAATGATAATCGTTTCAAACCCTTCCGCGAGTTTCGCGTTGGGTGCTATGATCGCTTCGAGAAGATATTCAGCATTTTTCTTCACGCCGATATCAGTTAGCTTTGGCCCGACCTCTCCACCATCGTCGCCAACTTCATGGCAACGAACGCAAGAAAGTTGACTCCGTTCAAAGAAGAGAGTCTTCCCGTTGGCTTTGTTGCCACCGACTAAGCATTCTTGGTAAGCTGCCGTTGGGTTCTCGGTTGCTTTGGCTGCGATGGCAGCTTGATGTTGATCGAGTCTGGATTTTAATTCTGGATTCAGTCGACCTTCAGCCGCTTCGATGACATTCAACCAGCAATCCTCCGGAAGTCGTGACTCAAGAAATCGAACCACGCCGTCTTCAAGGATCGCTAAAGCCATTGGCAATTTGATTTTCCCGATCAAATCCCAAGCGGCCTGTCGTTCGGTGACCACGTCGGAGTTAACTCGCTTCTTGGCAGCTTCGCAAGCGGCATTGGGATCAAAGAGGGCTAACAAGCGCAACGAGGTCGTTCGGACTGGGGGCGAAAGGTCATCCACGCACGTCTTTACCAGTATTGGCAACTCGGTTGATTTCAATCGCAACAAGCTATCAAGCGACTTGGCTCGCTCTTCGCCCGGCGCATTTTTGTCTTGGACCAATGATATCAGCGCTGGCGATACGCTCTGAAGCCCCAGTTCGGCAGCTACGTCACGCGCCTTTGATCGAACGTCCGCATCACTTTTAAGCAGCGCAGCAAGAACCTTATCGAGCGATTCGGCGGCTGGCTTCGTATCGCGTTGTTCCAGCGGCATGTAGCGGTTCATCACGCGATCAAGGATCCCCGGCTTTTCCCATACTCCGAGCATGTCGAGAGCTTCCAATCGCATCTTGGCAGGACGATTCGAATCTGCAGCGAAACTTGCGAGAGCTTGTGCATTCTCCAGCCGCCCTAGTCGAAAATGTGCATTCAAAACGCGGTGCAGAATCGGTAAAGAATGTGTGGGGCGATCGAATATGGATGCGAGCTTGTCGAGTTGGCTATGTAGCTGTGGTACATCATGAACCGCTCGAGCTGCTTCCAAGACGACGCGTTCCGATTGATCTTTTAGAAATACAGCGACGTCATTTGCATGACGCTTTCTCAATGCGACGACGGCTGCCAATCGGACGCTCTCGGACGGATAATTACTGAGATTTACAATATCTTGAACCTCTCGGTGGCCAACCAGAGCCATGATGCCAGCATGACGCAGCATCGGATCTGCATCCGCATTGTTTTCTAGCATCGGCAAAACATTCATCATTGCAGACGCAATTTGGAGCTTTCCGGCAGCCAACGCTGCAGCATATTGAACTCGCGGTTGTGGATGCTGAATCAATTGGTTGATTTTCTTTTGCGTTGTTTCCGATACAGCATTCAAATCGCCGAGTGTCGTCAGGGCACTCACCAAAATCTCGAATGGTAAGTTTTCGGTTACAACTAACGTGGGGAACAGCTTTTCGAGCAACGCTTTTGCGTCCTGCGCCTTCTTACCGGTTCGGCAAACTTGTCCAAGTCCCCAAATGGCGTGAATTCGCGCAAGTTCGAGGCTGCTTAATGAGGTTGCCGTCTCGGATAGCGATCCAATTGCTTCGCGGTTCGCGAGTTCGAACTGTGCTTCGAGGCGCACTCGTCGATCGGTATGACCGAGCAATTTGATCAGGCGGTCTAATTCTTTCGTTTTGAAATCACTCTGAAGAATATCCTTGGTTTCAATGACTTGCGATGACTTGCTAACTTCCGGATCGAAGAACCGATAGATTCGGCCCTTTCCTTCACCGTTCCATCCATTCACCCAATCGGATACGTACAGCGAACCATCAACTCCAAAATCAACATCGGTCGCTAAGAGGTTCCAAATGGGTTGGTCATCGTTCGACAATTCGTAGAAAGCCCCTTTGGCGGTGGGCTTTGCAAGCCGAACGCCACTATTTGAAGATTGTCCCCGGAAATCACAAAGGAAAAAGCCACCGCGATACTCGTCGCCAAGGCCCGTCCCTGGATAGGCAACCAGCCCCGACGGACCGTCCGAAAAATTAGCAATCGGCGGGATGGTATATGCTGGACTGTCTTCGTTGAACGGATACCAAATGTTCTCGCGATTGAATGGCCCACGATCTGGAAAATATTGGTACATCATTCGCCATCCCGAGTCACCCCCTGGTGCGACCACGGTCCAACGAGCCTCATCGCCACTATCCGAGTTGTTATCGCAAGTGAAGAGCGTCCCGTAGTCATCGAAGGCTAGTTCTTGCGGATTGCGAAGTCCGGTCGCGAAAACTTCAAGCTTGCTTCCGTCCAGTTCGCATCGAAACACAGCTCCACTTTCGGGATCGGCTAGCGTTCCATCGGGAGTGACGACATGATAGCCGCGATCGCCGATCGAAAAGTAAAGTCGACCATCCGGCCCGATAATCAAGCCGTGCATGTCATGTCCCCGAAAAGCGACTCTCACGCCAAAACCATCGTACAATGGGCGCTGAGAGTCAGCTTTCAAGTCATGATCTTTGTCCTCAAATAGCCATAGCTTGGGGATGCACGTGTAGTAGACGCGATCGCCGCGGACGAGGACGCCCGCACCCGTTCCTTCTTCGATTCCATTGAAGCCGTTAACGAAGACCTTCGATTCATCGGCTTGACCATCATTGTTCGTATCGACCAAAACACGGATACGATCAATTTGCTTTTCGTAGTTGATCGCTTCCTCGGCAAGCAAACTTCGATGATAGCGAATCCGATCTTCAACCGTTTGTGCAGCAAGGTCCGCTAGTTGCCATTTCTTGTCATGACTTCGATTGTCCGTTACGCCTTGATTCTGCCGAAAGGATTCGCAAACAAATATTTGCCCCTGAGGTGTGACCGCAAAGGCGACAGGGTTGGCAATCATCGGCTCGGCCGCGAAAAGTTCGCATTTCCACGAAGTCGGGAATTTTAAACCTTTGATCTGCGATTGTCCGTCGCCCGAAGCTTTGGCAACTGCCGGTTCGACGGCTGGCTTCCGTTCATCCGCCCAGGCGAAACAGGAGATCAAGAACAGCAGCGAAAATGTCGCGAATTGCGAAACTTCAGAACATAAAGCAACGAATAGACGCATCGGAATTCAAATGAAATGAGGAGAAATCGGTCGACCATTCGCATGAATCGCGAATGGTAAAATGAGCGTTTAATTGTAAACGTTTGCGACTTCGACGAGTTGTCTAAATTGCCGTGCGCAATTGTGAAGCCTGAAAAAGCTTACGAATTCGTCAAAATTTAGTGTAACCTCTCCCACGAAGACGTGGGCGAGGTAACGCGCAAGTTGCACGACCTCCTTGCGGGAGGATGAAGGTTGGAATGGTGAAGATGTGTAGAGTCCAATGCGCACGCGGGAAGAGGTAACGAAAACAATGGGATATCATTGTTAAACCAACGTTTCACAATCGCGCACGATAAATTAGTTAGTGATCACGCTCTGAAATAGCCGCTATGCCGTTGGAATTTTTTGCGTTATCTCAATCGAATAATGCTCTGGCAGAATGTCGCATGGCGTCGCGAAGCTTCTTCGCCTTTTCTGCCGCGGCCATTGAATTCACATCCAGGCAATTGATATGCCCCATCTTTCGTCCTGGTCTTGCTTCGTGTTTTCCATAAAGATGAAGATACGTTTTGGGGCTTGCGATGGCTTTTTCGAAAGCTGGCGTCCCTTGGCTCCATACATCGCCAAGCAAGTTCACCATCGCACCTGGCTGTATCAACGAAGTGTCGCCCAACGGCAAATTGCAGACAGCGCGGACTTGTTGTTCGAATTGGCTTGTTAAACAAGCATCCATCGTGATGTGTCCCGAATTGTGGGGGCGCGGAGCGATCTCGTTTATCATCAATTGATTTTCGGTTGTGACAAAGAATTCAATCGTCAGCAAACCCTCCACTCCCAAAGCCTCCACGATTCCACGGCCAATTTCCTCAGCTTGTTTGACAACTGATTGCAGCGACTCCGGCGCCGGGCATAGCGTCACATCGAGAATATGATTGGCGTGTTCGTTGAAAAACATCGGATAGATAGCAATCTCACCGCTTGGCGAACGCGCAGCAATGATCGAGACTTCTGCTAAGAAATCAATCTTCTTTTCCGCGATCACACTGGTGGGGCCAAGTAACTCTAAGGCCGCGAGGGCTTCTGCGCGATCAGCGACTTTGCGTTGACCTTTGCCGTCGTATCCCCAACGCGACGTCTTCATAACCATCGGATAACTAAGTCGGCAGGCCGCGTCGTCAATATCGCTAGGCTGATTCAACTCATGAAACGGCGTCACGGGAAAGCCAGCTTTTTCGAGCGTCGTCTTTTCGCGGATGCGGTGCTGAGCAACACTTAGCACATGGTAATTTGGCCGAACCGGAGTCACTTCTGCCGCGCGAGCGACTGCTTCGAGCGCGATATTTTCAAACTCCAACGTAATCACATCGACCGATTCCGCAAACTTGCGAACAGCCTTCGGATCTTCATAGTCGGCTTGAATCGTTTCTTGAGCAGCTTGCCCGGCTGGACTATCGACTTCGGGAGTAAAAACAACGACGTGATAACCCATCTTCTGAGCAGCATGCGTAAACATGCGTCCCAACTGCCCGCCACCGAAAACACCGAGTCGACCTCCCGGCAAAATGATCTTGGTATCTGACACGGCGTTAATCCAACGTTGACTGAGCGACGAGTTCGGCCTGTTGCTGCATGTACGCCTGTACTGCTTGCTGAAGGGACGCGTTTTCCAATGCCAGAATTCGAACGGCCATCAAGCCTGCGTTCTTGGCACCGGCTTGTCCAATGGCCATCGTTCCAACCGGTACGCCGCCAGGCATTTGAACGATACTGAGGAGCGAGTCGAGCCCTTGAAGGGCTTTACTCTGGACCGGAACGCCTAAAACCGGCAGCGAAGTGATCGAAGCAACCATGCCTGGCAAATGAGCCGCACCGCCCGCACCGGCGATAATCAGTTTAATGCCGCGTGTATGGGCTTCTTTTGCATAATCCACCATTCCCAGCGGAGTGCGATGTGCAGAAACGACTCTTTTCTCGAACGACACTCCAAATTGTTCGAGCACGTCACAAGCCGGTCGCATGGTCTCCCAGTCCGAAGACGAACCCATGATCACGCCGACCACGGGAAATCTTGAGGGCGATGGTTTTTGAGCAGATGAAAGAGTCAAAAGTAGTACCCAAATAGAGTGTGCTAGAGTTCCTCCATAATAACTCAAGCCGTGCCCAATGACTGCCCCTCTTTCGAGTTTCATCGCGCGTTACTGGCTCGATGACGACCTGTCGATTGGTCGGTAGGGGAAGCCTGAGCCAACGAACTCCATCCATCCGATTTGCTTTCGCTTCAGGGCAAAAAAAAAGCCCGGGTTCATGACAAGGTGACATGAACCCGGGCAACTAAGTCTCTCGTAGGACTTCCGAAAGGAGGTCCGCCTACGAGTGGATGGCGGCTGACTGCTTGTTCAGCCCGCCGGCTTTTCAGCAAGCACCATCCTCACGGCCGGTAAAGAATAATTTCACCAATACACCTCCTCTCGAAACGTTGTGAGCCCGTCCCATCGCGTTCAGCCAAGAATGGATGAGACGGTTCGGAAACGACCATGCGGCGTCGCGTAACGCCGCCCGATAAATCTACTATAATCACACGACACCACTAAAATCAAGCTGGTTCAGCCCAAAGTTACTGAAGAAATTTTTCCGCTCGCTGTTGTTAGGCTTACTGAAAACGTGCGTCCGGCCTCTAGAGTCTTGAGTTCATCCGAGCTTACTTTGAACTGCTATCGCTCATGATTGCCAACGCCTAAGACTTTCGCATCGGTTATTTTTGAATGCACGCCAAAATTGCGCAGCTCATCTTCCTCCCAACGTACGCTTGGAATTTACTGCTTGGTCGTATCCTTAAGTTTCGTCATTGGTGGGATGAAGTAGAACCCGGTGTATTGCTCGGCGCTCGCCCTCTTCAATGCGATGTCAAACCATTATTCGATGCGGGCGTTCGCGGAGTGGTTAATATGTGTGACGAGTATCGGGGACCGATCAAAGAGTATGAAAGGCTTGGCGTCGAACAACAATGGCTTCGCACGATCGACTTCCAACCACCCTCACTTCAGCACATTCATGATGGGGTCGAGTTTATTCAGCGGACGCTCGATGCGAATAAGAAAGTTTACGTCCATTGCAAAGCAGGACGTGGACGGAGCGCGACCATTGTCTTATGTTGGCTCGTAAAGTACCGAAAAATGACAGCTAAACAAGCTCAGGCAGCTTTGCTGGCCAAACGTCCGCATGTAAAGTCCGACCTCGATCAACGCGAAGTCGTCAAGGAATACGAACAAGCCGTCTTGGCTAGTAGAAAGAACACCGATGGCTCCTGAACAGGAATTGAAAATCGACTGGGCGTCGCTGGTACCACGGTATCTGGTTCCGATCGATCCGAGTCGCATGTTGCACTACTTCACCGACGTCCTCGTCATCGGTGGTGGC
>JANOAI010000347.1:0-3598 GCA_031411055.1 Pirellulaceae bacterium | reverse complement strand
GCCCTTCTCCTTCACCGCCGCCATTCGATTGCCGATTGAGAGCATTGATCACAATCAGGACGTCAATAGGCCCAAATTGATGATCACCGTTTGTGTCAGCAAACGAGGTGATAATCACAGGCGGAATTGGAGCGACACCTGGACCTGTCCGGTTTAATTGGTTGATAGTCGTGAGGACATCGAAGGGCGTAAGTCGGTTGTCGTTATCGGCATCGTTAGGATTCGATAGTTTGTGCCATGAACTGACGGAGTCATTATCGATCACATCGATCGTTTGCGAAACCGTCCAATGATTCGTCGCGGATAGCATGACGGTGACACGTCGATCGCCGTCCGCGAAATTGTCGTCCGTGGCTGCAATCGAGAAGGATACCGACGTCTGGTTCGCGGGGATCGTCACCGTTTGGGGAAGATTGAGCTGTCCAGCATGGCTTGCCGTCACGGTGAGCGTTAGTGCTTGGCTGAAATCGGTTCCTGAACGCACGACGGAGGCCGAGATAACTTCGGTGTTGCCTTCAAGAACGCGAGGCGAATTGCCAGTCGAAAAAGTTAATGGCGTACCTACTTCAATAACAATCGCTTGGATATCGATCGGCTCGTCGAGAGTGGTTTGGCCAGAACGGACGGTTGCGACAAAGAGATTAGTAATGGGTTGAGCATTCGGAGGTGGTGTTACGGTAATGATCCCGTTCGCTGGAACCAAGCTTGCGGAGGTCGCACCCGCAAATTGGCTGTAGTATTGGACAGCATTACCTTCACTGTCTTGAGAGCTTAATTGGATCTGAACTTCCTGAGTCGTAGTGCTTCTTGCGACATGAACAATCGGAAGGTCGTTCAAGAATGGTGAACCATTGTTGGAGTCTGCAGCGACTGTAACGGTGAAAGTTTGAACAACCTGCAGCCCCTCGCTATCGCGAACGGTGACCGTGATATTCGACTGCGAACCGGCAGGGCCAGATGCGACAAGACGAATGAGTCCATTTTCTTGATCGTTGAAGATGTTAATCGACCGGATAAAGACTTTGTTAATGGGCGTATTGTTTGGCGGAACAGCAAACGGATCAACCACTGCGGTCTTAGCAATGGCTGCGCGGGTTAATTCGCCGTCCGTTAGCTGTCCAAATATCGAATGATTAAAATCGAGGTGTCTCGTTGGCCCAGCGGTTATAAAGAATTGCGAATCGTTCGTATCGTCGGTCGTTTTTGCATACGAGAGAATTCCACTTCGATTATGTTGCAGGTTAACATTGAACTGATCGTCAAAAGGGTTATTGGCAAAATTTGGTCCGGAACCACCGGTCCCATCGCCTTTCTGATCCCCCCCTTGAAGCACGAAATCTTCAATGACTCGATGGAAGGTCATTTCTTGAGCGCCAACCGTATCGTAAAAACCGCTTCGTGCTAACGCCGTAAATCGATCGACGGGTCTGGGAGCTTCACGATTGAATAGTTGGAAGGTCATATTGCCGAAGTCGGTGGCAATCAGCGCGCTTTGATTGCCGTAGAGAACATTGGCGGTAACGTTTTGAGGATTGGAACTCGTCACCGTAATGGAAAGAGGGTTGCCGTTTGGATCATAGGAATTCACTGGTACGTGAAATGGCGATCCAATTTCCACGGTTTGGGCTTCGATAGTCCGCACCGAAGGTATGCTCGACTGGGGAATTGCAATACCGGTGGCTGTAACCAAATTGGCGAGTGTCTGAATTCCAACCAATCGAGTCCCATTATCGAGAATCCATGTTGGAACTTGGGTTATACTTAGACTGGTCGCGATGTCGTTAGGGGTCCGATCGGGATTGGTTACGTCGACGAAATCTAAAAAGTCGGCTCCTTCTTCGAACGCGGATTTTTGTATGTTCGTGATGTCGTCCCAAGCGGCACCGTAGAATTTGACTTTGGCTTGAGTCAATGCTTTGGCAAACCCAACAAGATCGTTGGCGGCTTCGCCCTCTGGTTGCGACTGCGACGAAAAAGCGGCGTTCCCAATAATGGCTGCATCGCCTTCGGGAGAAAGTGCTTGCCCCAGATCGAATGCCATGAGCAACCGCGACTGCAATGATTCGAAGTGTCTCGAACGTGGTAGACGATTATTTCGTTTTTTTCGATTGTAGCGACGTCGCCAAAGGATCGAGAGGGCCATGGTCAAACGCACTGATAAAAGAAGGTGATTAGGAAAGTTCTAGGATAATTGATGGTACTGGTAATTGCCATCTTGGACGCTGGTATAATGAGGTAGTTCCCCTCACTCAGGCTGATTATATGGCTGGCATTCCGCAAAGTCCGGTTCTCGAAGAAGTCTCCGCAATTCGCGACCCAGCTAACGCGCCATTAGTCGATTTCATTCTAAAATCAGCAAAAACGATCCACCGAACGGAGCTCATCGTCGCCATTTTGGGGCTGATCGTGGGTGGTTTAGCTTGGCTTTTATCGTTCATTGTGATCGATCACTGGCTTTGGCCGTTGAATGATTTGGCTCGCTACGTAGCGTGGATTGCCTTTATGGGGGGGGCATTGTGGTGGCTTGGGAAACGCGTCGTCCCGCTCATCGGTCGAAAAATCAATCCCGAGTTTGCCGCTAAGCAAATCGAACTTGCCGTCCCCGAGATGAAGGAAGGCTTGATTAGTTGGCTTCAGCTCGCATCGCACCCCAAGAACGCTTCACGAGGGGTTTTGAACGCCGTTGGACGCCTGGCTTTTCGACATTTGAGAGATCAGGATGCCAATCAGATCGTCGATCAATACGTTCCGATTAAGCTCATGGCCGTACTTGTCGGCTTGATTTTTATGGGAGCGGTTTACCTCGCCGTTTCCCCGAAAAGCGGTGCTGCGACTGTTCAACGAATCCTGATGCCTTGGGCAAAGATTGCGCCAGCAACACGCGTTCAAATCTTAGAATTAACCCCCGGCGATGCGACTGTAACTGAAGGCTCTCATTTACGTGTTGCGATCCAGGTTCGGGGCTGGCACAAAACCGATTCGGCCATTGTGCGTTACTCCACCGATGACGGTCAATCGACCGATCGAACGGTGGCTATGAAAGCAGACATTGAGGGGCTTACGTATCTTTGCGATTTTGGAGCATCTTTTGGCGGCATCGTCCAACCGCTTCACTATTCCATCGAAGCGGGGGATGCGAAAGCTGGTCCGTTTGCCGTCAAGGTCCGAGCTGTCCCGTTAGTTTTGTTGGACGCGATCGAGTACCGCTATCCGAAGTACATGCGACTTAAGCCCCGAGCCATTGACGGGGATGGCCGCATTGAAGGCCCTGAAGGAACTCAAGTTATCTTTCATGGTCACACGAATCAAACGCCTGCTCGGGGTCGCATCGAATTTGATTTCAAGCCGACAAAAGAGGGACCGTTTCAAAGCTCGAGAGTCTCCGATCTCACCATCGAAGACAATTCTATCTCAACGAATTGGTGGTTGGAGCTCGATGAAGTTCGAAGCAACCCAACCAGCCAAAGCTATCGGATTCGTTTTGAGAACAAGCAAGGCGAATTCAACACCGATCCGATCATTTATCCGATACGAGTGATTCCCGATCTACCGCCTGAAATTGACTTCTCCGACGATATCAAGGACGAAGTCCAATTGC
>JANOAI010000346.1:0-7513 GCA_031411055.1 Pirellulaceae bacterium | reverse complement strand
CTTTGTAAGGGTCTCTCGTTGCTGATCCGTCAGCGTTACAACGTGTTTCTTGTTCATTGCATTCCTCCTTGCAAGGAATGCAGTATTGTCTCTCGAGCCCAACCAAGGGAACCCCAATTTGCAATCTGGACAGAGCACTAGGTTGCAAGAATCTCTTGAATGACTTTTCCGGCGACGTCCGTTAGTCGGAAATCGCGACCGTTGTATTTATAGGTGAGGCGTTCGTGTTGGATACCAAGGAGATGCAGAATCGTCGCGTGGAGATCATTGACATGGACTGGATTGACGGCTGCTTTGTAGCCAATTTCGTCCGATTCTCCGTACGATACGCCACCGCGTGTTCCGCCGCCAGCAAGCCAAGCTGAGAAACAATGGGGATTGTGATCGCGGCCGGGCTTGGCTCCCGTTTGCGCGATTGGCAACCTTCCAAACTCCCCGCACCATATCACGAGCGTTTCTTCGAGCAGTCCCCGCTGCTCCAGATCGGTAAGCAATGCCGCCACCGGTTGATCGGTCTCGCCGGCGAACTGCGAGTGATTGCCTTGAATATCTGCGTGACCGTCCCACGATCGTTGATTCTCCATCCCACCGGAATAAATCTGCACGAAACGTACTCCGCGTTCGATTAATCGCCGAGCTGTTAAACACTGCTTGGAAAAGTGGCTGCACTCTGGATTGTCCATGCCGTAAAGTTTGTGTGTCGCTTCCGATTCTTGAGACAAATCGAGTGCTTCGGGAGCGGCGATCTGCATTCGAAAAGCCAATTCAAAACTTTCGATACGAGCCGACAATTCCGAATCAAAGGGGTGCTCGATCGCGTGAAGGCCGTTAAGCTGCTTCAGTAGATCCAACTGGCTCCGTTGTGGGTTGCCTTTCAATTCGGTCGGTGGTTCAAGATTATCAATCGGAACACCTGTCGGTCGAACATGCGTTCCTTGATAAACACCGGGCAAGAAACCGGAGCTCCAATTCGAAGCATGCCCTTTGGGTAAACCTCGTCCCTTCGGATCGCTCATCACCACAAAGCCGGGTAGGTCATTGCTTTCGCTCCCCAAGCCATACGTAATCCACGATCCGACACATGGAAATCCCATCCGAGGTAAACCGCAATTCATCATGAAGAGGGCTGGCGAATGATTGTTCGATTCTCCAAAGCCCGAATGAATGAACGCCATCTTGTCGACGTGCTCCCCTAATTTCGGAAAGATCTCCGAAACCATTTTTCCGGATTGGCCCCGCGGTGAAAACTTGAAAGGCGACGGCATCAGTTTGCCGACCGAGTTCTTGAAGAAACCGGTGGTGTTGTCGAAGGACTTGTCGAATTCCTCCATCGACTTGCCTTCCCACTTCGTCAAATCGGGTTTGTAGTCCCAGGTATCAACGTGACTTGGACCGCCATTGATAAAGATCCAGATCACATGCTTCGCCTTGGCCGGAAAATGCCCGGGCTTCGCCGCCAATGGATTCGGTGTTCGCTTGACGTCGGCTTCGGCCGCTTGAAGACATGACCTTTGCTCCGAAGAAAGAAGTCCTGCCAAACCAACAAGACCAAAGCCAGCGCCGGTATTCGCAAGCCAATCCCGTCGACTCCACGCGGATGTATGTCTTAGCTTTGAAGTAGCGTTCATAGCGTTATTCCACATAGACGAATTCGTTCACCGACAAAATCGTTTGACAAAGATCGACAAGCGCTTTCGCTTTGCCGTTTTCAATATTCTGAGCTTGATAGGCGGAGGCTTGCTGTGCCAAGAATGCATCCGCAAATTTTAGCTCACTGGCGTTTGGTTTTCGACCGAACGCATATCGATACGCTTTTTCAATCGCAAGCTCGGCACTGTCGGAGTTTACTCGGCCTGCAAGAGCTTGTCCGTAGCCCCGGCACTGAGGGCTATTCATGAAGGAGAGTGCCTGAGGAGCGATGGTAGTGCGGCTACGAGTCCCGATAGAAACCTGATGTTCAGGCCAATCGAAAAGGACCATCATCGGGATGAGCTGACTACGTTTGATCCGAAAGTAAATGCTTCTCCGCTTCATATCCGGATCAAGGGTCCCTGGCCCGTACATCTTGGGATCCAGTTGACCCGAGACAGCCAACAACGAATCGCGAATCGCTTCGGCTTCTAAGCGACGGGGATTGAAACGCCATAGGAGTTGGTTTTCGCGATCGGCTTTCAATCGACTTTCGCCCTGTTCGATGCCAGCCACATCGCTCGATTGCGTGTAAACGGAACTCAGCATGATCAGCCGATGCAATCGTTTGAGTTTCCAACCGTGCTGTATTAAGTCTACCGCCAGCCAATCAAGTAATTCCGGATGCGATGGCTTGTCGCCCTGTTTTCCAAAATCGCTCGCCGTCGGAACAATCCCAACACCTAAATGATGCTGCCAAAGTCGATTGACAATCACGCGGGCGGCGAGATGACCTGCGCCATCGGAAGGGTCGGTTAGCCAATTCGCTAACGAAGCTCGTCGATAGCTAGTTCGCGTCCATCCTTCAGGCTTAGCAACATCCCAGTTGTTTTGTTCATGGTTGTTTCGCATTAAGACGCGTAAAAACCCTGCATCGACGCGATCTCGCTTTTGCGATACATCCCCACGATTGAGGTGGAAGGTATCGGGATAGAAATGGGGAAAGCCGCGGCCGTCGGCCAGATGGGGCATATGCGGCAAACCCTCGGTATTGATCTGAACTTTCGTGAGAACAACACCGGTCTTCTTTTTCTCCAATCGCTCGACAACATCGATCAGCCGCCGGTATTCCGGCATTCGATCTACTAACCATTCGCGGGCAGTTGTAAAAATTTTTGAACCAATATCGAAACTGTTGTTCAAATGAGTCAACGCTTTTCGAACATCATCGTTCAAACCGCTGGAACCCGTGATCGGCGACAAAGCACTTTGATTCGATGTCGAGAGTCGAAATTTCCCAATGGCCCCTTTGTCGTCCACAGTACCAGAAACGAAATCGATCGAAAGTTTTTCACCTTCGAGGAGTTCAAGCGGTTTTGAAAACTCGACGATCAACGCTTGGTCGGTACCAATATCCTGAGCGACGACTTCCCAGCCCGTTGTTCGGTCATTATCCGACAACCTACTGATCGTTTCGCTAGCCGATTCGGTCGCATTGCTTATCCGCCCGTTCGCGAAACCCAATGTTGACTTCGGTTTACCATCTTTGCCAATGATTTTGACTTTGATTTCCGCAATCAACAGCTGGCCGTCTTTTGCTCGTCCAGGTCCCCCTTTGGGCAGGGCTTTGTCATGCATTGCTTCCACGCGCAGCGAATGAACAAGCGAACAGCCAGGCTTTCCGACGAAGGTAACCGTATCCTGGCTATTAGCTGGATCGCTCACCAGCCATGACCGATCGCTTTGTCGTACAAACTTCTTCTTCGGGGTTGTCACGTCCGCCGAATTAAAATCATCCCAAGCGTCGACCGGCGAACTACCATTTATAAATTGACTTACCAATTCTTTCGACACCGATTCCAGCTTCGTCGTTTCGTAGGCTTTCAAGTTCTCTTTTGCCTTGACAAACTGTTCTTCGTAATCAGCTTGCCGCTTCCGATTTACGTCAGGCTCAAGATCAAGTTCGACCTCGCTTCGGATGGTCGTCGTAAAATTGGCAGCGATTCGATAGTAATCGAGAGCCGGAATCGGATCGAATTTATGAGCGTGGCAACGCGCACAACCAATCGAAAGCCCAAGAACACTTGTCCCAAGTGTTGAAACAATGTCATCGAGTTCGTCGTACCGACTCGATTCAAATTCTTTTTCGGTAAGCTGCGTTGGAAAAACACCTGCTCCCAAAAATCCGGTTGCCATGAGGGCCAGTGAATTCTTGGGTTCCAATTCATCACCGGCGACTTGCCATCGGATGAACTGATCGTACGGCAAGTCGGCGTTGAAGGCCTTGATGAGAAAATCGCGGTAGTGATAGGCCGTTGGTCGATCCGTATCCTGCTCGTAACCATGAGATTCGCCAAATCTCGCTAAGTCCATCCAGTGCCTTGCCCAGCGTTCGCCGTATTGCGGCGATTCAAGCAGACCGTCGATGATCTTGCTATAGGCATCGGGATCGGATGAGCTCATAAAGGCGTCGACTTGCTCGGGCGACGGAGGAAGGCCGATAAGATCAAAATAAGCTCGTCGAATCAGATGCAGCCGATCGGTGGCTGGATTCGGCTGTATCCCCTTTGAATTTAGCTTGTCTAAAACAAACTGATCGATCGGCGTTTTGGCCCAATCGCTGGAAATTGTTGGAGGCGTTATGGGTACGAGTGGACGAAAGGACCAGAAGTTGCGTTCCGCCTCCGTAAAAGGGGAGTTCGCGTCGGCATTGGATTCGGATTCGACCAGCGGTCGGTCGTAGGGCGCACCCAAGTCAATCCATTTGGCAATCGCTTCGATCGCTTGGCTACTAAGCTTGTCCGCATCTTTCGGCATAACCGGATCCGCATCGTGCTTGATGACAGCCAGCAGATGGCTGTCAGCCGATTTGGCGGCTTCAACGAAACCGCTTTCAAGAAGTTTCTTTCGAGTCGAGAGATCAAAATCGCCTTTTGTCGCTTCACCACCATGACAAGCAAGACAATGCTTCTTCAAGATCGAGGCGACTTCATTCTTAAAAAGTTCTGTCCCGGCCTTCATTTGAGCCGCATGGTTGGAAGCAACGACGACTTTATCTTCTCCGAATGAATCGTGATCGACGAAAGCGACGACGATTGCGAAAGCAAGAAAGAGGGCTAAGAGTGGCCTTCGAAACATCGAAGCTAAAACCTTGGAAGGTAGGGAAGGAGATTCGAGGCGGGAACACCGGAACTGCGATCAGACCGCACCCGAAGACACGATCGATTATTGTCGCTTCGGGTACTGGGCAATGTCTAGCGTTTTCCGCGCAATCAGTGGTAGAAAAACCGCAGTGTCGCCGTTCTCTCCGACAGTGTCGCCGTTCTCTCCGAGAACGAGCGTGAAGTAGTAGAATCGTTGAAACCTCGAGACGAGGGAACTCCAAAAATCAATCATAGCTCGTGAAGCACCCCCTCAGCGAGCCTAGTCATTTATCAACCAAGCAATTCTACCTTTCGACAAAACGATTCAAGCTATCGGCCAAGCAATGAGACGCTCGTTGCGCTTTTCCAAGATCACTTATCGCGCACGCTCCCTTCACGGAGTGAAGGGCGACACTGTCACGAAGTAGCCGTTAACTTAAGAAGCCGCCTATCCGTTGCAACGAAACAAGGCGATGATCTTGCGACCATCGCCTTGTAGTTTTTCAATTCGCGAGAGCGAAAGGCTTAGTAGTTTCGACGATATCCGCCGCCACCACCGCCGCCGCCGCCACCACCGCCGCCGCCACCCGAACCGCCGCGGCTTTCGCGTGGGCGAGCTTCGTTGACGGTCAATCGACGGCCATCGTGTTCTTGTTCGTGCAAGCCTTTGATCGCGGCAGTCGCGTCATTGCTATTGCCCATTTCAACGAAACCGAAGCCCTTGCTGCGGCCAGTGTCTCGGTCCATAACGACCTGAGCACTGCGAACGTCGCCATACTGAGCGAACAAAGTTTCTAAGGAACTGTTCGTAACATTGTAGGTGAGATTGCCTACATACAATTTGGAACCCATAGTGGGAACTCCTGCATAAAATGCTGCCTAACCCTAAAAAGCTTCCTGGGTTAGAGAGAAAGGAACCCAATCAAGTAGGGTTCGACTAGCGGAAGATCACGATCAAAGCAGCAGGCAGGGCGTACAAAACCGAGGCACTAAAGAAATTTCGCTTCTACAACTAACGTAACCAAGGATATCGGAACGCAAGCGTTGCAACAAGATTAATAATCGGAATCATTTCTCGAATTGTGCAGAATGATGAAAGAATTCGCTCGCGCGGCGATCTTGCGCCTTCGGTTTCAAACCTTTCGCGTTCCGAGCATCCAAAGCGTGCGTTCGCGCTTTTTCCCTGGTTTCGAGAGAATTGCCTCGTCCACCTACCACCAACATGCGAAACAAAGCCCTTTGTACGATCTTCTAATCTGCATTGCCGGTTTGCATTACGGTACGTTGGTTTGCCCCAATTTTTGCTTGCGATAACGACCCGGTGGGACTTTGAAGTACTTTCGAAAGGCGACGTTCAGGTACTCGGGATGTTCAAATCCCGTTTTCGCGGCGATCGCTTCCAGCGAAAGATCGGTTTCACGTAAGAGTTGTTCAACGCGACGCAAACGCTGCGACACAATCGCTTCGTGCGGTGTCTGGCCCGTGGCGTCTTTAAAGCGACACTCCAGAATACGTCGCGAGAGTGGAATCTCCTTGAGCACATCAGCAACCGTGATCCCTTTCAGCGCATTATCGCGAATAAATTTGGCTGCTTTGCGAATCTCGACGTCGTCGACCGCAAAACTATCGGTCGACTGTCGCGTTGCGAGTCCAAGCGGTGGCAAGAGACTTACTTCCTGCTTAAGTTTCCCCCCCGACATCAATCGATCGAGCAATTCAGCCGCCCGATAGCCAGCACCCACCGCATCGGGAATCACACTCGTCAACGACGGATGTGCTAGGTTGCAGATAATTGGATCGTTATCGACACCAACGACGGCCACTTCTTCAGGAACCATAATGTCGAGATCGCGACAGATATCGAGGACTTGCCCGGCTCGGATGTCGTAGCTTGCAAAGAGTCCAATCGGCTTTGGCAAGCTTCGAAGCCAAGTTGCCATTCGGCGCTTTTCTTGAGGCCACGATTTTGAATTTGAGTGAGGATTGCTCGACTCAAAAACATCGCACTCAAAGCCATGTGTCTTCAACACGGCGACAAACGCTTCCAATCGCCAGACGGACCAATTAAAGTTTCCCGCTCCGCAAAAAGCAAAATTTCGGAAGCCTCGTTCAATAAGATGCGAGGCAGCGAGTTCAGCAACCTTTGCGTCGTCCGTTTCGACCCACGGTATCGTCTCAATTTTGCGAGCGGCGCTCACGTCGACAACGGGAATACCAATTTGCTGGACGACACGGGCTATCTCATCCGTTTCAATTCGGGCGATGAGACCGTCACCATGCCAATTGCGAATCCAGCGCGGTGGAGCGGCTCCGCGATCTTGCTCTGGAAGATAGATGCTCCATGCATCGTGCTGCCTTTGGTATTCGATAATTCCGTGCAGTAACCCACGCGCATAGGCGTTCGAAGTTTCAATCAGCAAAGCTACCGAGCGTCGTTGCATATCTCTGTCCTTTGAACGTCCCTCTTCACCACAGCTTATCCTGCCATGTAAAATATCTCAATATTATTGCGCTTTTTCTCATAGTTACTCCAACCACAGTCGGTAGCTTGTAAAGACTGGAAACCTTCGTCGTTCCAAAGCGATATGAGCCTGAGGCGCTAGCCCAATGCCATCTACTTTCCTAACTTCACCCTCCCTTTTGGGAGGGTCGAGGAGGAGGAACGACGACGAGGGGAGGGAATATGGTCACGAAACATTCGAAATCTCACCCTCCCCGCTGGCTCGTACCTCGCCATCGAC
>JANOAI010000345.1:0-19985 GCA_031411055.1 Pirellulaceae bacterium | reverse complement strand
ACCGGACGGCTCGCGCCGTTCCGCTACAAAGAAATCACCAGAGTCAGCGGCAGAGGGTGATCGCTCTTGTGTTTTGTCGTCGGCTCGAGTCTCACGAAAAAGAGTCGCGATAAACATCATCAAGGGATATTCGAAAATGGTTGAGAACAACGTTGGCGCGACGATGGCATTGCACAATCCACCGAGCACGCCACCGATCGACATACAAAGATAGAACTCGGTCAGACGGGACGACTCGGGGCGATCATTGGCCAGACGTTGATGACAAAACATCGCAACGGCTGAAAACATCAGAAGATGCAACGGAACGATGACACAGGGCGGATCATTGCCACCCGTGATGACCGTTACCGTAATAGTCACGATCAGGAGCGCCGCAATGCGTCCCATCCAATAGGACGTAAACCATTGCTTTCTGGCAAAAGCGAAGACGAAAGTGAAAAGATAGATGGTAAGTGGGATAATCCAAATTAAGGGCACCGAGGATACGTCGGTCGAAATGTAAGTTGTCACGCCAAGCATCAGGCTGGATGCGATGAGCGACAGCGCAACCCAATAGGCACGGCGCGTCCAACTGATCGGCGCGGCAATGGCATATGGGACAGACACATCCGAAGGGACTAATGTGGATAGACCTGACTGGCTTGAATTCAAATTGCGAAGGCTCAAGGCACCGCAAGTCGCGGCTAAACCAATAAATAGACCGAATCCCCAAGCCCAACCTTGCGTCAATTCTGCCACGCCCCATGACACTTCGAGGAAGAATGGGAAGAGCAATAACGATAAGATGCTACCAATATTGCTCGCCGAATAGAGGAAGTACGGGTCGTGACCGCGCGGGTGGCCTAACGTGCCAAACCAATGCTGCAGCAATGGAGATGTAATGGAAAGCATAAAGAAGACGGGCGCAACACGTCGGATAAGTACACCCATCAACCAGGAGTTGGGATCCGCGCCATTCACCAAGGACTCGACCGAGCTAGGATCGATCGACAATGGCAAAGTAGTGAATGCCAAGCAAAGACCGCCGACGAATAGGCCAATTTGCCAACGGATTTTGACATACCGCGTCAGCAAATGGGCCGAGAGATATCCGGCCAGCAATGTCGCTTGGAAGAACAACATGCATGTGTTCCAAACCGCTGGTGCTCCGCCTAATTTTGGGAGCAAGAGCTTGCCGACCATTGGCTGAACGACGAATAGCAACGATGCACTTGAGAAGATCGCAATGGTAAAGACAGCCATGGCAACCGTATGAAATGTAGCGATTGTGCCGGCACTTCCTCGGCTTACCAACAGCTGTGGCCATGGAAACCCAGTTTGTGATGGCAAAAATGACTTAGCAGAAGACATCAGTTCCCGACCCAAAACGCAGACGCACGTACAAATACAGTGAATGGAAAACGTTAGGTCACATTCAGGTGAGCGTCAAATGATTGCGGTTGCTATAAAACCACCAGCCCGGATATTCGGAAGTAACCATGCACTCTTCAGATAGCCACTCGAAGTGCTATTGAGTGGTTGGATGGCTTCAATTTTGAAACCAGCCTCCAAAAGTAATCGTCGCAATTCACGCAACGAATAGATATGCAAAAACATCGATGGCAAGCCGCGATACGGATAAATCCGGTCCCCAAGCTCTGACGCTGAATCGCGTTTCGATTGCCACCACGAGTCGAACCACATGCGGACGCCATTTGGAAAGGTGAACCAATTCCCCCGATTGTGAACGTGAAGGACAAAGACGCCACCTGGCTTGAGAAGTCGAGCCGTCGTTTGAAGCATCGCCAGGCGATGCTCGTGCCCACGAATCATTCCAATGGAACTATAAAGACAGACGGCGGCATCGGCGATCGAATCTTGGAAAAAATCCAACTGAGCTAAATTCGCGTGAATCAGACTCGTTTTCTCATCGGGGCCGCCACTCTTCCGAGCTGCTTCACCGAGCATATCCAAACTTAAATCAACACCAATGGTTCGCCAACCTCGGTCACGCCATGGAAGGATAGCTCGCCCAGTGCCGCACCCTAAGTCAATAAATGTTCTAGGCGAGCCTGGGTTGCATTCAAAAACCGAAAGTCGTTTTTGGATCAGCTCTTGATCGAGCGACATTAACGGATGCTGGCCATGAAAGGAATCGTAGTCCCCAGCAATCGAATGTTCGTTGACGTAGTCCCAAGCGCCTCGGCTCACGCCAGGCGGCAACTGCCACGTGGGTCGAAACGCATTTTTCATTTGGAACGGCTGTCTTTTTCAAGCGGATGCGTGATGAGTCTCGCTGCTCGATTGCGCGTGATGTAGTTCCAAAACCATTGGATGAGCACTAGGACGCGATTTTCAAATCGAGCCAAGTACATGATGTGAATAAACAACCACGCATACCAAGCGATTCGGCCACTGAATCGCAAATTACCTGATTCGACCACAGCGCGAGCCCGGCCAATGGTGGCCATGTTCCCTTTGTCAAAGTAGCTAAATCCCTTTTCGATCGGATGTCCACTGATATCGCCCGCGATTACTTCAGCGACATACTTACCTTGTTGCATCGCGACCGGCGCCACGCCCGGCAAAGGCTTGCCTTGTTCGTCGATGAAGCACGCGGCATCGCCGATGACGAAAATATTGTGATGGATTGGAACACTACAAGCTTGATTGACGACAACCCGTCCGGCCCGATCTAACGATGCTGGAACCCCGAGTTGCTGAACGAGCTTTCCGGCGAGAGGCGAAGCTTTCACCCCAGCGGCCCAAACGACATTGTGCGTATCGACCCGAATGTCCTTGCCATGCTGAGAAACCATGACATGATCCTCATGGATTTCTGTCAATCGAGTATCGTTCCAAACTTCAGCCCCAAGTGCGGTGAGAGCCTTCTTCGCGGCGTCACCAAGCGTCGAATGAAAGCTGTTAAGGACGCCCGGACTGTTTTCGATGAGAATGACTCGAGCAGAAGCCGGATTAATCGCCCGAAAATCGTGGAGCATTGTATGTTTGGAAAGTTCGCAGATCGCGCCTGCCATTTCGATGCCTGTGGGTCCACCGCCGACAACCACGAATGTCAGTAAATTCGCTCTTTGGCTAAAGTCATCGGTTCGTTCCGCGGCTTCGAATGCGGACAAGATTTTCCGACGAATTTCGGTAGCATCTTCGATCGTTTTTAACCCTCGTGCTCGTTCGCTCCACTCATCATCGCGCCCAAAATAGTGATGCGTGGCGCCACTGGCCAAAACGAGGTAGTCATACGGTAGCGACTGACCGTCGCGAAGATGCACCTTCTGAGCAACACAATCAAAATCGTCGATCTCGGCTAAGAGGACTTGCGCGTTCTTTTGACGTCGGAGAATACTGCGAAGAGGCGAAGCAATGTTGGCAGGCGATAATCCGCCGGTGGCTACCTGATACAATAGCGGCTGAAAGAGGTGAAAATTCCGGCGGTCGACGAGTTTAATGTCGGCATTGGCTCGAGCCAATCCACGAGCGCAGGCTAAGCCGCCGAAGCCGCCGCCAATGATAATGACTTGAGGTCGCATTCTAAGTTGTCCTGTCGAAAAGAGGGGGCCGCGAATCGTCTTCGCGAAAAGCGGATTGTAGCCGTATTTTTAAAAAATACTTACAATGCGATTGATATGAAAATGGATGTTCGAAGGAAATTACGATGCATAAAATCAGACTTCGAGGCCCATGGCAGCTTGCCAAATTTGAGCACGGAATCGAAGTTTCGAGAAAATTTCACTCGCCTCCAGGTTTGGCAAAAGAAAGTGATTTTGATGCCACTCGCTCAGGCGCGAAGGTTTTTTTTGTCGTAAGCTCGAATGCCGCAATTCCCTTGAGTTGGTGGCGACTGAACGAGTCGGTAGAGCATTGTAAGGAAGAAAATTTCGATCAGACCACCACTTTTTCAAGTCAAGGGACAATGCTGACGAACCGAAGGTTTGAACTAACAGGTATACTACTTCCCTTCAACCAGATCACGCTCGTTTGGTCGGCTTTGCCAGAATCGTGGCAGCCTGTCGAAGGCCCGTACACTCCAAGTCACGATCATTTTTTGCACTTCGATTCATGGATAGAAATCATCGAATAATGTCTCTACCAAATCGACTTTTCGGCTATTCAAATACCTTGAATTCCGTCTTCAAGCATTCAAAAAGCCAAGTGCTTTTTCAATCGGATCAACGCGGGTTACCGAGTCACCTATTGTCTTCTATCTGTCCACATGACGATGCATTCGTAGCTAGCATTGCCTCTCGGTTGATTCTGATTGTGATGCTCGTCGGATCGTTATCGATGGTTGGTTGTGATCGTAAATCGGATCAAGCTGCTATAACGGATTCGTCCAAACGAGAAAAATCGGCTACCGTCGAGCAACCCAAGATTGATACTTCGATCGATATCGAAAGCTTGGTTGCGGCACGCCTTTCCAAGGAAGAGCTTGACTTCGGCTGGATTCGGCTATTTGACGGTCAATCGATGATGGGCTGGAAACCGTCGTCGAATGCGAACTGGAAAGTTGACAACGGAACGCTTTCGGTCGACTCTGGCGAGAAGGGCTTTCTGTTCACGACGAGTCGCTTCGGCGATTTTGAATTGAAACTTGAGTTTTTGGCGGATGAGAAAACCAATAGCGGTGTCTTCATGCGATGCCCACTCGAACCCAAGTCACCAGCCAAAGATTGCTATGAACTCAACATTGCCCCGCTGGACAATCCGTTTCCAACCGGATCGCTTGTCGAACGTGTAAAAGTGAATACCGAAGTAGTCGGAGAGCTGGATTCGAATGCATGGCATATGCTTCACGCGCATGTCGACGGCGAGCAAGTTCGCGTTTGGGTCGATGGTATAGAAGCTACCGACTACAAAGACGATACAAAACTGACCTCTGGTTACATCGGTCTCCAGTTCCGTGAAGGGAAGGTTCAGTTTCGAAATATTCGAGCTCGGCCAATCGTTTATAAGTCGCTTCCGACCAAGGAGTTGAAAGATTGGAGCTTATCGAAGGGCGACGGATTCGAAGCAACGCTGCTTGAGAGTGGTGAATTGCGACTTCATGGTGGAAAAGGGTATGTTGAACTGCTTCAGTCGCATGGCAATTTTTGTTTACAAGCTCGCGCTAAAACGATGGCTGAGGAGGTCAACTCGGGAATTTTCTTTCGATGCATTCCTGGCGATCCACTGAACGGCTACGAATGCCAAGTGCATCATGGCTTCAACGGCGATCGTCGGTTACCGATCGACGGTGGAACAGGCGCTATCTTTCGCAGGCAGGCGGCAAGGGCTGTCTTGAGTGACGAAGGTCAAACTGCCCATATTACACTCATTGCCGATGGGGCTCACGTCGCGAGCTGGGTTGAAGGAATTCAAGTCGTGGACTGGGCAGACGATCGACCTGAAGATGCCAATCCACGCAAGGGAAAGCTGCTCGAAGCCGGAACCATTCAGCTTCAATCCCACGATGCAAAGTGCGATGTCGTCTTTGAGTCGCTCGGAATCAGTCCGTTACAGTAGACGGTAGAGACGGGGCCTAATGAAAATCGTGTTTCATCATTCGCAAATATACCCGAGAATATCATCTCCCCTCGCCCATTCATATGGGAGAGGGGTCGGGGGTGAGGGCTGAAATCTGGCGATGCATACAACCTACGTCTACACTGGAAAACCGCGGAATTCCTTGGCTAGGAACGAGTGTTATATGCGATTCCCAAATTTCCATCAGCCCAGTCGAGACGGGCTGTACAGGACGTCGTTCGATTCCAACCCTTCGCTCCCACCATGGTCGACCTTCGCACCTGTGAAGGTGGCGGGTTGGACTAAGGATGCACGCTCGCAGGAACGAAGGGCGAGAATCTGAGGCAAACGGCGACGTAGCCTAACCGCTGCTCCCTTTGTTCATTCGGCGCTGGAACGTTCGAAACTCTTCGGGCCAGCTACTCGTAAACTGCAGCGGCTTCCCGGTTTTTGGGTGTTCGAAGCCAAGCGACTCGGCATGCAAAGCAATCCGTCGATGGGGCCAGGCCCAATGTTCGGCTTGATGCGAACGGTAGCGAGGATCCCCCAGAATCGGATGGGTGGATTCTGCCAAATGGACGCGAATCTGATTGCGACGTCCTGTTTCCAGTTGAATTTCAAGCATGCTCGCATCTTGCCATTCTTCACGAACAACATAGTGAGTAATCGCCAGCTCGCCGGCTTCACGGTCCGAAGTTGAATAGCGATTCAAATTCTCGTCGGTGGCCAGGTACGACTGAATCGTCCCGTTTGGCTTCCTCCACGTCCCGGCACAAATCGCAATGTATTTGCGATCGGGTTTTCGGGCAGCGAATTGATCGCGAATTTTCTCAGCCATCTCAAGGCTTTTGGCAAAAACAAGGAGACCGGAAACGCCGCGATCCAGTCGATGAACGCAGTAGGCCTGATCAGCGCTCTCGTATTGTCGAAGGTGTGTCGTGACGAGCGAAAGGAGAGTCTTTGATTCACGATGGGGCGTCGGGACAGTCAGGAGATTCGCGGGTTTGTGAACGACAATCAAATACTCATCCTCGAAGACGATTCGAAAGGTCGACGAATCCTGATTTTTCTTGCCAGCGGCTGGTTTCGCGGGCTGCTTAATCCAGTCGATTTCCATCTTGTCGCCCGGTTCAAGCCTCTGATGCGATTTCATACAAAATCGGCCGTTTACCTTAACGCCTCCGTCTTGAATCAGCTGCATGCCGTCGGATTTCGTCAGCTTCAATCTCCCACGCACGACAGCTAGCAAATTGCGAGCTGGCTCTGGGATTTGAGGCGAAACAACAAAGCTATCTTTAGGCATGGAACATTCTTTGGGCAGGATCGCCCTACAGGCTATTGTTTTCCGAGGTAGCTACTTTCGCCAGAACCGAGTTCGGCGTCGTGATCTCCACCAAGCTCTGGCGAGTTTAGCTACCCACATTGTTAGCTTCGACAAAGATTTAATGCTTTGTTCGAACTTAGAATTACGGTCGAGGTAGACCTGTACGACGGACTTCCAGTCCGTCGGTGGCAATCTTAGCCAACGGACTAGAAGTCCGTCGTACCCTAAATCTAAGTTGGAACAATGCTCTAGCATAGTTCCTCGACGCGACTTTGCCGATTGGGTTTGGTTTCCTGGCAAACTTTGCTGAAGAAATCGATCAGGTCGAGCCGAAAGAGTTTTCGATAGGCGAACTCGTATTTTGAATAGACGCCTCGAATTGAAAGCAAAACGCCTTAACGGGCCTTTGACAGCAATCAATTCGGCGACTTTTGAAAACTCAGATTGAATCGGGAATGAGCTAGGATGCATGAATCATTTTTCGGGCTCCAAAAACGACCGTTTTTAACGTACCCAACGTTGGAACGCTACTGTCCGGTCGCTAGCCAAGAACAAGCTTTCCAAGCCTCCCATCGAGCGATAAACCGTTCGGAAGGCCCAGTTGCCATACTGGGTGGTACCGGTTTGGGGAAATCGATGGTCTGTCTTCGGATTGCTGAAAACTTCCGCCGTTCGTTTGAAGTCATTCTCCTTTCCAGCTCGCAGATTTGTTCGCGTCGAGCCCTTTTGCAAAGCCTCCTTTTCGAGCTTCGCATGCCATACCGCGAACTCAACGAAGGCGAGCTGCGTTTGTCGTTGCTCGACCGCCTCCAACCTTCGAACGAAAACGCGAGTGATGGCTTAGTCTTGATCGTCGACGAAGCCCAAACGCTGTCGATCAAACTACTCGACGAACTTCGAATGATTACGAACCTTACGCGAGATGGACAGCCGCGGGTACGACTTGTTCTGTGTGGTACCCATCGACTTGACGAGATGCTAGGACATCCTCAATTGGAGTCGCTCAATCAGCGACTTGCCGCTCGTTGCTATCTTTCGCCACTCAATCAGGCAGAGACAATCAACTACCTGACTCACAAAGTCGAACGCTGTGGGGCAAGTATCCAGTCGGTGATTACCGAAGAGGCAATGCAGCTGATTCATCGCGCAACCGACGGTGTGCCACGGTTGATCGACCAACTGGCAGATCAGTCGCTGAGACTAGCAGTTGAATCGCATCAACGTCCTGTTTCCGGCAGCATTATCGAATCCGCCTGGGCGAGCCTACAACAATTGCCACTGCCATGGAGCGATACGAGCTCACCGATTGACAACAAACAGAACTCGATCGAGTTTGGATCGCTGGAAGAAGATACTGAGAACGAATTTTCCACTCAGGAACAAAGTCATCTACTACCTAGCGGTGACTTTTCGCAGCAAACGTTTTCTGCTCAATCGCATTACTCGACACCGTTCTTCTCATCTGAGTCAACACTTGATCGCAATATTTATTCGCCTGTCCCTTCAGCAGGCATGGGACTAAGCGGCATCACTCTACCTTCACCTTCGTTGAATGAATACAAACCAACGGCGACAACGCCTGAAACGAATTCTGAAACGAATGATGCTTGGGAAGACTTCTTGACTCGTCGACAACCGCCCGAAACCACGACGCAACCTTTCGAATTTAGCGAAGAGTCATTTCCAGCCTCGCCCACCGTGGACGAGATGCGTTGGATGCAAGACACCGAAGATTTCACACCAAGTCAAAGCTTCCAAGAAGATCTCCAGCCGTCTCCTTTGCCGCAGCCGAGTGAAAGCCCGTCCAATGCCGATTTGTTTGGAAACGACTTTCAAGAAGAAGAAGATCTCTCGCCGTTCCCGAATTCTGGCTGGACCAATCCAGGCCTCGAATCTCCGTTAACTTTTGAAGCGGCTTCAAGCCTTGCTTTCGAGCCACCGCAGTCAATCGATAGTTACAAAATCGACGTCTTTGATCGACTGCCCAACGAAACAGCCGCTAGTGCGACTCAAGAATCTTTCGATCAACCATACGCCGATCTTTTGGACACGCTTTCATCTGCCAATATGGGTGCTATGACGTTCGATCCGAATCTCGAAGTCAGAAGAATTTCGTCAGACGAGAATTACGATCGAGGTCATCCATTCGAAGGCGGTTTGGCCCGTCAGACGCGTAGTGCAATCCTCTCGTTTGCCGACTTGCAGCAAAATCAATCTCCGGTCGTGAGTGATGATCGCGACATCTTGATCATTGAAGAGGATGTTCCTGCCTACGCGACCGATGTTGCGTCTGAACCGGTGACTCCAGTGGTTGTCCACCCATACAAACAACTTTTCAGCAAGCTTCGCAGTTAAAAGGCATTTTTTGATGGCATTGTGTTTAGTTACCGGGGGTTGCGGCTTTATCGGCTCACATATTGTTCGTGGATTGCTCGACTCGGGACACCAAGTCCGCATTCTCGACAATCTCTCGACGGGCCATAAATCCAATTTACCGGCCGAGAAAGTCGAACTGATCGAAGGTGACATTTGTGACGATGTGCCTGTTCAAAAAGCCCTCAAGGGGGTTGAACGTGTATTTCATCAAGCGGCTCTCGCATCCGTTCCTCTCAGCTTAGAGCGTCCAATGGATACGCACCGAGCGTGCGTTACCGGTACCCTGAACATGCTTCGGCATTCAGTGACGGCTGGAGTCAAGCGATTTGTTTACGCCGCAAGCAGCAGCGCGTATGGCGATGTTCCAACGTCGTCGAAACGCGAGACCGATTTGACAATGCCGTTGTCACCCTACGCCGCCGCGAAGCTGGCCGGTGAACTCTATTGCCAATCATACTTTCATAGTTTCGGACTTGAAACTGTTGGGCTGCGTTACTTCAACGTCTTTGGCCCTCGACAAGATCCGAACAGCCCTTACTCAGCTGTTATCCCATTGTTCGTAACTAAGATTCTTTCGCAGTCTCGTCCGGTGATTTATGGCGACGGTCATCAGTCACGAGATTTTTGCTTTGTCGCGAACGTGGTTCAGGGAAACATTCTGGCCTCGGAAATGCCGAACGTGGGAGGGCGCATATTCAACGTCGCCGACGGCAAACAAACTTCGCTTTTGCGATTGCTGGACCTGCTTTCCAAATTGCTTGGTAAGACGATCGAACCCATTTTTGAACCAGCCCGCATCGGAGACGTTCGGGAAAGCTTGGCCGACATTTCCCAGGCCCGAAAAATCCTCGGCTACGATCCGAAGGTAAATCTCGAAGACGGGTTGCGAGCAACCATCGACTACTACAAGTCGGCGGCGGCGTAGTTGCAAGCCGGGGACCATAAACGCATTATCTCATGCTTGTTGAACGATTCACGAAGATTGCGCTACTCTCGTCCTAAGCAACCTTTGCTATGATCATAGCCTGCGAAATCTCCTTTCCTGGCCCTAGATAGCAAAGTCCTCTCCAATGAGCGAATCGGTCCCTAGTGAAGTCGCGGTCACCTGGTCGCCACTAACGGCTCGTCAACGTCGAGTCCTTGGTACGTTGATGGAAAAATCGAAGACGACACCGGATGCCTATCCGATGACGTTTTCGGCATTAACAACTGGTTGCAATCAAAAATCGAATCGTGCTCCCGTTTCAAACTACTCGACGGAACAGATCGAACAGACGATCGAAGAACTCAAGAGAATTGGAGCCGTTACCCTTGTTCAGGGAAATGGCCGCGTTGAGAAGGTGCGTCACTATGCTTACCAATGGTTTGGCTTGAGCAAAGTCGAAGCTGGCGTCATGACCGAACTATTGCTTCGCGGTCATCAGACGTTAGGGGAGTTGCGAACGCGTGCTTCGCGACTCGAACCGATTACGGATCTCGCCGAACTCCAACGCCTTCTCGATGGACTGGCTTCACGAAACCTGGTGGTGATGCTGACACCGTCGGGGCGAGGACAAGTTGTTTCTCACAATATCTATCAAGAATGGGAACTGGAAGAGTTACAGAAAACCGTTGCCGCGGGCGGATGGACAAGTGATGAATCGGATTCGGAAGAACCCCCGGTTCGAACCGCTCAAAATGTTTCGAAAGGCCCATCCGGTTTTGACAACAAACCCCACCCTTCTTCAAACGTGAATGAATTGGCCGAATTGCGCCAGCTCGTTGCAAGCTTAACTGCGCGCGTCGATCATCTGGAACGGGAGCTTGGCGTGGCTCCATTCGTAGGGGGCGAGAATGCAGACAATGAAGGAAATGCGTGAACAAGACGCAGGCCGTTGCGCAGCCTTACGTCTTAAAGGTTCCTCCGGATAAATCCTTTATCGTTCGCTTAGTCGTTGCCAGTTCGGATGCTATTCGGACTGTTTTGAATTCGGCAGAAAATGGAATCCTACTCAACGATCATTTCTCCGTTCATCACCATCCAATGACCGGGGAAAGTACAAAGATAGGGATAGCGGCCAGCGACTTCAGGGGCTTTAAAATAAATGATGGTTTCGTCTCGGCCTTCGACGATGTCGGTAAAGCAAATTACATCGTCACTCGACGGAATATAGTTATTGATCGCCGCATCGGGGTCGCCAATCAATCGATTGGCAAGTTCACCCACCCGTTGCAGAGTTTTCGGTTTTACGAGCGCCCAGTTGTGCGGAACGACATCCGGATTTTTGAAGGTCAACGCGATTGGCGTTCCAGCTTTGACTCGAAACTCTCGTTTGTTAAAGCTCAAATTCTGACCGGCTTCGATTTCGATCGCCGTTGCATCTTGCAATCGTTTGCGCCAAGGATTTACCTTCTTACGGAGGGCTAACTGCAAGTCACTCTCGATCGGATGGGGAGCCACGATTTTTTTACGGGATTCGTAACCGGGTAGGTCCGTGCGTGGCGCGTCAAGCCGGTGAATCGTTGCAAACAAGTTCCACGGTTGTTCGCCTGGACGAGCAGAGTGAAGGTGTAATTGGTTCATTGGCTGTAAATCGGGTATTTCGAGAAACAGGGTCTTCCCCTGATCGATCAGATGGACACCGGCAATCGGCATTCGATCATGACCACGAACACCCGGATGAAGCGTGGAGTACTCGGCCGAACCGTAGTTCGGACCATAGCGATAATTCCATCCTTGAGCAAAGTAATTCTTCGAGTCGATCAAGCTTGGCATGAGATTCGAATCCTTGTTGATCGAAGCGGAAAGATGGAGCTCAATCCCGTTCTCTCGTACATGAAAGCCGACGGGGGTAATCGATTCCGTCTTCGGGTAACGTAGCCGTTGAAGACAGGCATTCTCCGGTGCATAGGATCCCCAACCATTCATCCCTACAACGTAGAGTTGACGATCGTGTGGGGAAAATCGCCCTCGGTGAGCTCCCGATCGAAACTCAACCGGAAGAACAGAAATCGCTCCTTGAACTTGGTCTCCAACTTTGTCGACCATCAAATGCATCGCGGAACCTGTACCGTGCGAAAAATGAATGAGCGAACCTTTCATGGCTCCCCAGCGATCGCTCGTGACGTAGACTTGGCCACCACTTGAATTATCGATTCCCCGGGGCAAGTAAATGAGTGGCAGTTCGGGACGACCACCCACGGCAGGTCCTCGATGACCATAAAATGGAGTGCCGGATTGCGATGGTGATCGCCAGCAAATCATCGAAGCAGGGGTCCAGTCCCCTTCCGAACACGGGATTGTCAACGTCCCGTCGGGCAATAAACCGAGTCCATCAGGATTGCGAAAACCTGTGGCGAGGACTTCGGCACGTTGGCCGTCAGGGCTGATCTTCAGCAGCCCTTGCTTTCCGGAAACGGTATAGAAGTTCCCGGCCATGTCACGTTGCAAACCGCAAATAAAATCGTGACCCGCAGGCGATGTTTCATAAGCGCTGCTAATGCATTCATACCAGTCTGCTTCGCCGTCGTGATTGAGGTCATGCAGTCGCGTAATCTGGTTGCGGCCTAAAACGTAACAATTGTCTTCATGAACGACGAGACCGAGCGGTTGGTGAAGCCCCGTCGCAAACCGCTTCCATGTAGCTTTTGTCGAAGTCGGCGATTGAAAGCCGTCCACATGCCAGACATCGCCGAACATGGTGGTCATATACAACGAACCATCGCTACGAAAGTCCAAGTCGCCTCCGAAAAACGGAGCCTTCCACGGATTCTCTTTGGGAACATGGATCGTATCCAGAACAAAGGAATCGCCTTGACCGTTCTCGATATCGGTGGTGATCGCATTCGCATCTTGTGCTTGGTTTCCTTGCATGCACGCTCGAAGTGGATGCTCGGCAGCGGGTAGCCGAGTTCGATTCAACTCTCCTTCCACTAATTCAGCCGAATCCAAGTAGTCGACCCCGTCGACGCTGTATGAAAAAACGGGTGCGTTTTTGTGGCGATAAAAGCCAAGGTAACGGACTTGACCTCCGTGTTGGATCGGTGGAATTTGCGTCACTTTGTCGGTATCGGGCTTCACTCCATCGAGAAAGCCATGCCGAACCGAAGAATAGACGATATCACCTTTCCAAAAAGCCTCGAATTGGAGCGAATCGACGTTGAAGACGGCCGTCGCTTGACCGTCGTCACCGAGCCGCACGCAAATCGCGCGGGCGATGACTTGCTTTCCGTGCTTAAAGACGTGACATACGAAGCCACCCAACTTGGCTGCATTGGATTCATCGCCCGCCCAAAATTTTTCGTCTTGGTTTCCCCAGTGTCCAAAGCTCTTTCCATCCAGCCCGGGATACTCCGTCAGCAAATCGGCATCTGGATCGTGGGTTCGAAAGTAGTTGGCCTGTTGTTGATAAAAATCGAAGACTCGATCGCGGTTGATGTCGGCCTTATGCCAAGGGTGATTCTCAGGATCAAGTGGTGCCGCAGTCCACGGAAAATCGGTGACCTTGTGTCCACGCGCATGCTTGAGAACCGAGGCGATAATCGCAGGCTTCAAGTTATCGTCTTTGCCAAGCTTGCTGACGAAGGCGATCAAGTTCAGTTGGTCTCGTCGAGGCATCGAAGCCACTAAGGCCTCCGGCATGACTGAGTTCGCTGGTTTCTCGCTTTCAATTTCCTCTTTGGCAACGATCGTTTCGCTGTTTGTTCCTGCGTCGCGAATGGCGATCCTATTCCCCTCCCGTTCACTTCGAAAGCCAGTTAAAACGCGGCCGTCGTCCAGAAGAAATTGATGGGTTTGAAATGCGGGTTCGATTTCGTGGCCGGGCCAAAGAAGCGAGGTCACAACATGCTCGGGCGCGCGCTTCATACCGATCGTCGAAAGCTCTGGACCGACTTTGCCTCCAAACTCGCCAATCGCATGACAGGCAATGCAGCCGGCTGTCGCGGAAGCGAAAACCTTGAGTCCTTCGGCCGCGTCGCCTTCTTGGATGGCCTGGCTTGCAACCTGCTGGGGAAGGCTGGGATGAAAGGCTGCGCCGCCACGATAAGATTTCCAAGTTGGCTTCGGTACCGTGAGATCGCCCGCCATTCGTTTCAAACACCAGGCCAATCCATCTAAGTTATCTTGCAAACGAAGGCCTGCATCTTCATCCGTATGGTTGAGAATTCCGATGGGCCCATCGTACCCGCTGGACGCAATTTGACGGAGAATCTCGATATCGCGATCTCCTTCGCCGATCGGCAGAATCTTATGCCCCATCCGATCGCCCCCCGTCCGCATGCCGTTTAAGTTCAAGGCAAGGAGATGTGGTTTGATCTTAGCGAGTATGCTTGGCAAGCGATCGATCTGCGAATGAGCGTGATGCAGATTGTAAACAATCCCGACGTTGTCTAGTTTGAGCTCTGCAATCACGCGAAGCTGATTCTCGGGTTCGCCAAACCAATTGCCATGATTGTAAAGTGCAACCTGACAACCAATTTTCTTTGCAGCCTCTGCAATAGGACGAAGGCGAGTAACCTCAGCTTCCATGAATTGCTTTTCTTGCTCGGCATTCATCTTGAGATCGCCGCCCCCCATGACCCAGAGTTGCGTTTTCAACTGATGCTTGGCAAGTAGATCGAGAATAAATCGAGCCTGTTCATTCAATTGCGTTGGAAACCAAACCGCCGTCAATTCAATATCATTCGTTTTGAGAAGGGCGATTTCGTCTTCGAAGCTTGGTAAATGTTCCGCTCGATAGTCGTACGCAAAGCGTTTTATGCCGAGCTCTTCGAGCATGGCCACACGTTGCGATGGCGAACGCTTTTGGGAATCAAATGGAACGATGCACCAAGCGACAATATTGGATCGTTTCCACCGCGATGCTTGCTTTACATCTGCCTCACTACTGAGGTTCGTTGCCCTCTCCTGGCCAGCAGCGTCGATGCCGACGAGCAGCGCACTCATCATCAAACTGAACAAGCATTTGGAAAACGTGCGGCGATTCATGTCCGAGAAAGCCTTGTAGGAAAGCCGGGACCGATGGTGGCCTAATGAAAATGTCGGAAGACAAAGAGCTTGGAGAAAATCTTGAAAGCGAAAGACACACGAATTATCGCTCCCTTCTCCCCGGTACTCCGGGGAGAAGGGCTGGGGATGAGGGGGCATTGTTTCCAAGCAAATTGGCCCCTCACCCCCCGCCCCCTCTCCCCAGAAGACTGGGGCGAGGGGGAGAAAGAGTTCGGATAGTTTTGATGTGGTTGCGAATGTATTTTCATCAGGCCAGACCGATGGCGGGAAAGAACCAAACATTCTATCACGAACGGTAGTCGAGCGATCGAGCCGCAAGCACTGGTTCCTACACCAAAAAAAATCGAGGCTTGTTGCCAAGCCTCGATTTGAAGTTTTCGCTAATCTACCAATTCAGTTCTCGGTAGTTAATCGATCTTAGTAGTTCATGAAACCGATCGGATGATTGGTGCCACCACTGCCGACGTGGAAGTTGTTGATATTCGGCAGAATCGTGCGAAGCGGACTTCCAACCGTCGTATTGTTTGGCAATCCAAACCAAATTGCCAGTTCCGCATGGTACGAATCGGTCGAAGTACTTGGAATGTAGGTTCCGCGCGTCGAAGTATCGCGAACTTGCGCCGCTCCGAGCTTAATCGACGGATAAGTTCCCCAAATACGAGGTGCACCACCAGGTCCTTGATTCAAGGCGCCACCCATGACGATCATGTTACTTCCCCAAGCGTGATCGGTACCGATCCCGTTCGAAGAAATGGTTCGACCGAAGTCGGAGATCGTAAAGGTGGTGACGTCGTTAATGAGGCCTTCCGCGTTCAAGAAGTCATGGAACGACTTCAATCCGCTGTCGATCAATGGAATCATGGTATTCTGATTCTGGAGCAGGTTCGCATGATGATCCCATCCGCCCACTTGCACCATGAAGATCTGACGACCGCCGCTTGCGTAACCCAACTGGGCTCGCTGCTTGATCGTGCGAGCGACCGTAGCGAGCTGGGCGCCTAAGCTGCCACTATTGACATCAAATGGTCGCGTGGCGACGGTACCAACCCCGCCAGGACCTGGCATAGTCGTTGGAAGGACCGCACCCGCAAGTGCCGCTTGGTAAACGTCGGCAGCATCACGAGCATCGGCACGATTCTTCAAAATCGACTTCTCTAGCAAATCAACATAGGTCTGATTGACCAAGTCGTTCTGCATATCGGAGTAAGCTTTGTCGATACTATTGAGACCGTTGTACTCGGTGGAGGGATTGGGAGCATAACCGTTGAGCAAAACGGAACCACCGATACTCGTTACAGCGCCCGTGTTGATATTCCCGGATTGAGCGGAAACCGCATACGGAAGGACTCGGTTCCCCGTTTGCCAAATGTTGGAACCAAGGGTTGAAATAGCGGAATAGTACCTATCAGCGGTCGTAACCGCGGAATCGGTAAGAAGGTCAGCCATCTTGCCGCCCCATCCTTTCACTTGGTTTCGCGAGGATGGAACCGCCGTTTGCCAGTGTCGTTGCAAGTCAGGATGACTGAACAAACCAATTGGCTTTTTCTTGGCTGTCGAGTTGTACTCAGTCAAGCTGGCAATCGGTTGAATCAAACTGCCAATGTTGGCGACGAACGTCGCTTTCCCGTCGTTGTACAATTGCTTCAAGAAGGTAAATCGGGGATGCAATCCGAATTTCTTCCCGGTCGCCGAGTCCGAAATCTGTTGGAGATACCCGTAAGTTGCGCCAGCCGCTTGGCCACCACCGGTGGTATCCCATCCGCCACCAGGATTACCTGGATTTGCCGGATCTTCTCGACGGAGAGACATGTTAGTCCGCGATGCGGCATAGTCCGCGTAGTCGGTATCGCCAGTAGTAGCGCCAAAAGGAGTTAGGACCTGGAAACCGTCGATGGCACCGTTGAAGAACACCATGACGAGGGCTTTGTAACCGGTCGTTGTAACGTCAGCAGCAGCTAATGCAGCGGAGGTCAAACGCGTGTTCAACAAACCCGACAAAAGGGTTGTATTGGTCATGGCACCGCAGGTGCCAAGCTTAAGAAATTGACGACGAGCGGCTTGTTGCTCGTTCGAGGATACAGAGGTTTTTCTTCGTAACATTGTAGATAAGGCCTTATCGATTGAGTTGTATTTAAGATTGGTAGATCGGTTGGGCCTTGCAATGGCAAGGCCCAAGAAAGATCAAAAACTACTCGGTTACCAAGAAGCTTGGGGCGGTAACGATACACTGGATGGCTGCGCGAACCAAAGTCTGATGATCCGCAGTCGTGTAGGCTGTGCCATTACCGAGGCTGTAACGCAACCTGCTCAAAACGTTGATAAGTTTGGTCCGATAATTCTCATTCAACGTTCCGCCGCAGAGGTACAAATCGAGGTGCTCAACCAGCGGCGTTGCACTGGTGAGATAAACAGGATCTGTCGTCGTGTTGGCTGCGTAGGGAAGAAGTGCGGCCATTTGACATTGTCGATCGAAATACGCATAAGTCGCACTCTTATCATAGTTGACCAAGCATCGAGTTGGCGTATTCACGGTTGTGACGTCATTGGCGGTATTGGTTCTAGTCGAAGGAGCGACCGTCGGTGGCGTACCTGCAACAAAGGAACCCGTGTTCAAATTGGTTTCAGCCCGCAACCCAGCCTGCGTTATATCACGGAAAAAGTTGGCTGTCCGGTTCGACGAGATGGCATTCACAATTTGGAATTCAGGCGTCTTCAGAGATCCGTTTGGAATTCGCGACGACGGGACAGCATTCAAGATGTCACCCGCTGGCTGGAAATCCGAAACATAGAAGTTGAATACGGAAGGCGATTCGAACGGACTTTGCTCAAACTCCGAGTTTCGCGTCTGCAAACGGAACTGCGTCGAAACCGGAGCGTTGGTCGTATCCCACGTCGTTGTGACGCCGGTTTGCGCTGTGTTTAACGCAGTGACTCCGGTTTCATAACGAGCGGCACCTTTAAAGAACCGAATGAAGCGGGTATAGTTCATCACTGGCTCTTGTAGTCGGGAATCTTCCGAACCCATCGTGGTAACCACGATTCGATTTGGATTTCGCAAGTACTGCGTTCGGATAGGCTGCCAAGCTTCAGGATCGGTAAGAATGGCTCGGACAACAGCCTTGAGGTCTCCTCGAACAGCCGATCCGTTGTTCTTGTAAATTTGAACAACGCGATTGATGTAGGAGCGTGACGGATTCGATTTGACGAATCGTTGAATCAAGAGCCGGCTAATGTAAGGAGGGTTTTCGGTCTGATTCGTCAATCCAGTCAGGGCGGTATTGACGTCCGCGATACACGCGGCACGGGTTGGACTTGCAGCAAGGGCCGGGACTGTCGCATGCAGCAGAACCTTTGACGAAGTGTCGTGGGCTCCATTGACCATGGTCATCGGGAACTGAAAACGAACCGTTCCGTCAAAGCCGCCCGACCCGGTCGCTCCACCCGAACCATTGTATCCAAGCCCAGTGAAAACCTGCGCGTATTCGCGAATGTGATCTTGCGTGTAGGTCGGCAGCGGATCGCCGTCTATGTCGAGTTGCTGGACCCCTTCATCGTTGAGCTTATAGAGCCCGATCGTAAACAACTGCATGACTTCGCGAGCATAGTTTTCATCTGGAAAGACCCCGGCTGCAATGTAGTTTTCCTTGGCATTTCCGCGACTGCTCAACCAATCACCCATAATTGCGTGAAAAGTGACACTCCCCACAACGTCTCGGTAAGTACCAAAAGCGTTGTTGATAAAGCACGAATCATAGAAGTTCGAAAGGCCCAAGAACCGTGATTTGCGGGCCGAACCGTCTGGCGTCGTTCCTTCGATTTCTTCTTCGTTAAAGTTAACGGCGTTGTTTCCAACGGCACAAATTTGAGCGAGCGCCCATGCGGTTTTTTGGCGGAGCGGATCAGGATTCGTGAGCGCTCGGTTCCACCAAGCAAATTGGCGATAACGTGTTTGGTTAGGGATTTGGACCGACGTGACGGGAATTGAAGCGGCCGACGAGTTCACGGCCGAGCAAAAGGTCGCATCCTCGGCAATCATCGACTCAGCCAGCGGAAGATGCCGAGCGTTGTCGTCAAGCGTCAAGGCGAACTGAGCGTCAATCCAAGCATTGGCTGCGGCGATCGTACCGTTTGCCAACATCTGAGCAGCCAGAGCATCAATCTCAGCTTCCGTTGCGCCGAACGTCGCATGGGTTAGAAACTGTGTTGCCTGAATCTTGGCGATCAGTTGAAGCATGGCCGGGCGGTCAGCAACCGCAAACGTCCCGGCTTGGGCCGTGTTCGCCGTCAATAACGCCGTAAGCGATCCGAAAACCGCTAGAGCAGGGAGAAGAAAAAGACGCTTAATCATCGAAGCCTCCTGAGCTTGGATAAAAACAATGAGCGTAAAAAAGAAGATTAGATTTGGATTGTCAACAGAAAGAGGACTTCGGTTGGCAAAAAAGTACTCGCATTTTTACAAAAAAGGGGTCAAACGAAACGCATTTGCGCGCTACATGACCCCCGAACGACCACATAAAGTGTCTTAACAATACGTTAAAACATGTGTAGGGGTTAGTCAACGTAAGAAATGCTTCATTGTTCCGAGAAAAGGTGAAATTTCGGTTGAAATTGTTTCCGTGCCAGCACTTTGGGCTTATCTTAGGCGCCGAAAACCGAAAGAGCGCAGGGAGAATATTCGGGTCGAGGCTGGAACGGGGGCATTCGTTTCGGTTCGACAGGGATCCGAATTGAAGTTTCGGCTGGAGGCAAAAAACCTTTGCACCCAGAGGTCGTGCAGCTTACGCGTTACCTCTC
>JANOAI010000344.1:0-3239 GCA_031411055.1 Pirellulaceae bacterium | reverse complement strand
CAAGGAGCCGAGCTTCTTTGGCGGGATCAAAGCGACAAGCGTCTAGCTCCATTGGATGCTCTTAAGATCTACGCCTTAAAAACGGCTCCCGCATTTGAGGCCGCACTCTACACCGGTGTGCGACTGGCTAGTGATGCGAAGCAATACACCGACATGATTAAGCAATTCTCCCGCAACATTGGCGTGGCCTTTCAGATTCTCAATGATCTCCATGATTGGATCGGCGATCATCACAACAAACTGGCGGCGGGCGGCGACATTCTTGGTGGTCGACCTACGCTTCTACTGGCGTTAGCCCTTCAATCGCTTCCGCCAGAGGATCAGTCTCGGTTACTCGATGTCCATTCGCCGGATTGCTCGGACTCGACCGAAGAACGAATTGCGACGGCGCGAACGCTTTTTGAGAAAGCCAAGGTTTTTGAACAAGCCCATCGACTCGTCGATAAGCACCAGCAGCGAGCTGAAGAGTCAGTAAAACATCTTGCGCCAGAATCGCTCAAGCGACTGCTGATCTATCTCTTGGATACAGTCCTCGAACGTCCTAGTACGGCAACGACCAACATCGTTCAAATGCCCTCACTGATTCAGCTCCCCATCGCTGTTCGGTAGATATCAATGAGCTTGGTCGATCTCAAATCATTGCTAGGGCTTTTCCCCGAAACAACTCTCGGGGTCGGCGTTTTTCAGGAAGCAACCGCTGAAGAGCTGCCCGATAGCTTTCGAAGATTATTAGCGCATGATGACCACATGACGCTGGCGGTCGAGAGTTTCCACCATTGCCCTGTTTCGGTGGAAGTGATTCATTCTCGAACCGACGGCAATGCGTACATTCGCGAAATTTTGCTTCGTCGAGTCACGGATCAAGAAGTTGTACAGTACGGGATCGTTCGACTACAACTCGATGCACTTTCACAGCCGACACGCGATAAAATTCTTTCCGAGAAAATTCCACTTGGCCGCGTTCTCATTGAACATGGTGTACTTCGCCAAGTCGAACTTGTTAGTCTTTGGCGTATTGAAACCGGTCCACGCCTCGGGCAATTTTTTTCATTTCCGCCCGGAACCATCACCTACGGCCGAACGGCCATGATTCATTTTGGCGATCATCCAGCTCTCGAGCTGCTCGAGATCGTTCGCGTCGTGTGAGCAGATGGCGTTGATGGTCAAATTTAGAGGATTCGATGTGAACGACTCGGTGAGGATCCTCTAACATTGCGATACCACTGGCACGAGATTTTGAAAACGCGACGAACGCCACCACTACTTTCCCGCGACCCAAACCTCACGGTCTCCAATTGTCGGAGACTAATGGTAGGATAATGGCAGCTTGATGGGTACAATCGCAAGGATACGTGCAACCGCGCACGATTCTTGAACCCTTTGACATTGATATTTGTTGTCTCAAATTTTGTTTGAAAAGCTATGCTCAAAGTTGGATTAGTTGGCATTGGATTCATGGGGTGGATTCACTATCTCGCGTACCAGCGATCAACGGGGGCAAAGCTTTGCGCCTTTGCGAGTCGTGACGCCAAGAAGCGATCGGGTGACTGGCGAGGGATTCAAGGCAATTTTGGTCCGCCCAGCGAAGCAATTGATGTTTCTGAAATGAGCGTCTACGAGACCGTTGATCAGTTGCTCAACAATCCATCCATCGACGTGATTGATATTTGCTTGCCACCAAGCATGCACGTCGAAGTCGCAATCGCGGCGCTCGAGGCTAAAAAACATGTTCTTTGCGAGAAGCCGTTAGCGCTTCGAAGTGTCGATGCCGATCGAATCGTTGCCGCTGCGAAAAAGAACGATCGCCAGATCATGGTTGCTCATGTACTGCCATACATGGGGCCTTTTGCATACGCGGCCGAGGTCGTGGCAGCAGGTACGTACGGTAAACCTGTCGGCGGGATGTTTAAGCGGGTGATTTCGAATCCAGATTGGATTGCCGATTTTTTCAATCCGGAGACCGTGGGAGGTCCACTCATTGATTTGAACGTACACGATACCCACTTTATTTGCATGCTATTTGGCATGCCTAAGAAGGTCACGGCTATCGGCCGAATGGCCGCTCCCTTCGGCAATTTTTCGCCGACCGCCAAATTTGCCCATGTCTGCTATGAATTTGACGACCCGAATCTATGCGTTGCCTCGACGGGTGGCGTAATTGATGGTCCCGGTCGCCCGTTTACGCACGGTTTCGAACTACAATTGGAAGAAGCCCTCATTCAGTTTGAATTGGCGGCTTTTCTGGACGGATGTGAGACCATGCCTTTGAAAGTCGTAACCAAAGACCGAAATATTATTCGACCGACTTTGACGATCGCTGACGACGTAACCGCGTTTGAATCGGAAATCGAAGACATGGTAGAGAGCATCCGTACCGGAACGGTCGCTCGTAAGCTTGACGCACGATTCGCTCGCGATGCAATCCACTTGGCTGAATGTATTCAACACTCCGTGATGGAACGTCAAACGATCTCGGTTTGAATTTCGAATCCTACTCGTCTTTAATTGATATGAAATTCGAATACCTTGGCCCCTATCGTGTTGAAGAAATCCTCGGGCAGGGTGGGATGGGAACCGTCTATCGAGGGACTCATTCCAAGTCCGAGGAATCTGTCGCTCTCAAGGTAATTGCTACGCCCCTTGCTGACCAAGAACGTTTTCGTCGTCGCTTTGCAGCCGAAGTCGAAACGTTGAAACGACTCAAGCACGCCAATATTGTCCAATTGATTGGCTACGGTGAAGAACAGGGCCACCTTTTCTATTCGATGGAGTACATAGCCGGATCGAGCCTTTCAGAGACCATCCGTGCGGCCAAGCGACTTCCGTGGAATCGAGCGATCGAAATCGCGATCGAGATCGTATCGGCGCTCAGGCATGCCCACGACCTTGGGATCATTCATCGCGATCTCAAACCTGCCAACGTTATGCTCAACAAGGCTGGACAGGTCAAACTTACCGACTTCGGGATCGCTAAACTCTTTGGAAGCTCTGAAATCACCGCGGCCGGGTCGCTTTTAGGAACCGCCGATTATATGCCGCCAGAGCAAGCCGAAGGCAAACCAGTATCGGCGCGGAGTGATCTATATGCTTTGGGCGCCTTGATCTATGCGATGATTACTGGCCGGTCACCCCATGCCGCGAAAACGATTCCCGAGGTTCTTTACAACGTTCGATATACCATACCGCGAGCACTCGACTTAGCCGAACCGAGCACTCCCAAAGAACTGGCCGAATTGGTT
>JANOAI010000343.1:0-6050 GCA_031411055.1 Pirellulaceae bacterium | reverse complement strand
TATCCAGTGTAGACGGAGGTTGTATGCATCACCCGATTTCAGCCCTCACCCCCGACCCCTCTCCCATAAGAATGGGCGAAGGGAGGAAATATTCTCGAGTATATTTGCGAATGATTCAACACGATTTTCATCAGGCGAGGGATGGGGTGCGGGGAAAACGGTTAGAAGTTGTCAGTTTGCTGGATGCAACGGTAGGAGCATAGATTCATGTACAACAATCATTCGAAACGCTATTTATTGAACGTGACCTGGCCCTTCGTTGTTGTTCTTACAATAATCATGTCGATTGTAAACCTTAGAGCGGAGGATTCTCTCATTTGGACTAAACTGCCTGGATTGCCGGACGCCGAGGGTTTTGCTGGCACGTTTGCAGGGACGAGCCATGGAGCATTGATTGTCGCTGGCGGTGCGAACATTCCCAAAGACAAGTGGGCGGATGTGTTTCAAAAAGTATGGTACGAAAAAGCGTTCGTTTTGGAGCGACCCGATGGTCCATGGAAATCAGGATTTCAATTGCCAAGGCCGATTGGCTACGGCGTCGCAATCAGCGCTGACAATAGCCTCATGTGCTTTGGAGGAAGCGATGCAATGGGTCACTACTCCGAGAGCTTCCGGTTAGAGTGGGTTGATGGTCGGATTGTCACGACACCGCTTCCTTCATTGCCTCGACCTTGCGCGAATGCGTGCGGAGCTTTAGTAAGACGAACCATTTATATTGCTGGGGGGATTGAAACTCCGACATCTACCACGGCGCTGCATACGTTTTGGTCGCTGGATCTCGATTCGAAAGAGCTCACTTGGAAAGAGCTCCCGGTATGGCCTGGTCCTGAACGAATGCTTGCCATTGCCGGTGCAAGTCAAGACGCATTTTATCTTTTCAGTGGTACAAGTCTGTCACCCGGCTCTACGAACCAGCCGATGCGCACTTATCTTCGCGACGCGTATCGATATATACCGAACGAGGGTTGGAAGCGGATCGCCGATCTCCCTCGATCGACCGTCGCGGCTCCCTCGCCTGCAGCGTCCATCGGTTCCAAGCTGGTGATCTACAGTGGTGATGATGGAGCGAATACTGCGTTCCAGCCCATTCACGATCATCCGGGTTTTCCACGCAATGGGCTTGCTTACGATGTCGAGAAGGATGCGTGGACTGTAGCTGAAAGCATTCCTTTTTCGAGAGCAACTGCGCCAACGGTCGTGTGGCAGAATCGGCTTGTCATTCCCAATGGGGAAGCGCGTCCACGAGTGCGCACACCGGAAGTCTGGGCCCTCCCGTTGCAGCCGCTGAAATGAATCACTCTTTCTCTTCACTATCAACCAACAACTGAGTTCATAATGCCTTCATCACTCCGAATCCACGGCCTCGTTGCGGCGACCCATACTCCATTTCACACGGATGGATCACTCAATCTCGACATTGTCGAAAAGCAATCCGCGATGCTCCAGACCGATGGGGTGCGATATGCGTTCATTGGGGGCACAACTGGGGAAAGCAGTTCACTGACCCTCGATGAGCGACTGCAGTTTGCGGATCGATGGATTCAAACGGCACGTGGGACAGAGCTTAAGCTGATCGTGCATGTCGGATCGAATTGTCTTGACGACTCGGTGAGCCTTGCTAAGCAAGCGCAACAACTCGGTGCTTTAGCGGTCAGCGCCGTTGCACCGTCGTACTTTAAGCCAGGGAATATTCAAGTTCTTGTCGACAGCATGTCCAAGATCGCCTCGGCGGCGCCGGACTTGCCATTCTATTACTACGAGATTCCGACAATGACCGGGATCACTGTTTCGCCGTCAGATTTTCTCGAAGCAGCCGCATCACGCATCCCCAACCTTTCAGGCATTAAGTTTACTAGCAGCAATTTGATGGAGTATCAACTTTGCCGCAATCATTCCGACGGCAGGTTCGACATACCTTTCGGATTTGATGAGATGCTGCTTCCTGCGTTGTCTCTAGGGGCGATCGGAGCGGTCGGTAGCAGCTATAACTTCGCTGGCCCGATTTATCGACGAGTGATGGAGGCGTTTGCGGCCAATGATATTGACGTGGCTCGAACGGAACAGATGAGAGCAGTTCGAGTCATCAAGCTACTCGCCTCGTACGGTTATATGGCTGCCGCAAAGACGGTCATGAAACTTCGCGGTGTGGATGTCGGTCCGCCGCGATTGCCTATTGCTGGCCTCACCAGCAACCAACAATCGGAGCTTCATCGCGATCTGGATCAATTGGGATTCTTCACATGGTTATAATAGTCCTAGCTCCCATTTTGAAGCTGTCTTTGAGACACTTTAGCACCGTCTTGCTGATCGCGATGTCCCATTCGCATGCCTTCAATCGCGATTGACCACGAGATTATTCACACGATCTCCTCATCCATTCAATCTATTTATTGCCTGTCAACGAGCAGAACAAACCCAAAAAATCGGCGGATGAGAGATCGACCACGACACACCAGTTCAACAACCCCTGAAACCTCTTAACAGGCTTAGAATTATTCCGATGAAACACATTCTCGTATCGCTTCTTCTTTGCACGCTCTGTGGAAGCCTTGCTTTTGCGGAGCCTTTGCTTGAGTCGACCCCCGTTTTCCCGCCGGGACTGAATGGCATCGCTCGGTATCGAATCCCTGGTATCGTTGTTACGACGAAGGGAACTGTGCTCGCCTACTCGGAGGCTCGGAAGAACAACAGTTCCGATTGGGGAGAGATCGAAGTACATCTGCGTCGTAGCACCGATGGCGGGCAGACTTGGGAAGACTCGAAACAAATCGCACATGACGGCGAACGCATTGAAGGGAACCCTCGCAAAACCGAAGGCGGCGAGCACGAGCAGACGGTGAACAACCCGATGGCTATCGTCGATCGCGAAACGGGAGCAATCGAATTTCTCTATTGCGTTAACTATGCTCGCTGCTTTTCGATGCGCAGCGTGGATGATGGAATAACTTGGAGCAAACCCGTCGAGATAACCTCGGCGTTTGAACCGTTTCGCACGAAGTACGATTGGAAAGTCATCGCGACCGGGCCTGGCCATGGACTGCAAATCAAGAGCGGTCGGTTAGTGGTTCCAATTTGGTTGGCATATGGAAATGTAGGTGACCACAAGCCATCAGCGTCCGGTACGATCTTCAGCGATGATCATGGGAAGACTTGGCAGGCTGGTGAAATCGCTTTTCCAGACGAAGGCGAGTTTGGAAATTCTAGCGAAACCATGATCACCGAGTTATCCGATGGTCGCGTAATGTTGATCGCTCGCAGCGTATCAACAGCCAATCGCAAGTTGATCTCGCACAGTTCCGATGGAGCAACTGGTTGGAGCCAGCCCGTATTTCACGAGCAACTCTGGGAACCCGTCTGCATGGCCAGCATCGTGAATCATCCTTCCAAGCCTGGAACGTTGGTCTTTTCCAATCCGCATAGCCTTGAGCTCGACAAGAAGGGCAAAGAAAAGCCTGCTGGCCGAGGCAAGCGAAAAAATCTATCGATCAAGTTGAGTCACGACGATGGCAAGTCGTGGCCTGTAAGCAAGACACTCGACGCCGGACCAAGTGCGTATTCCGATTTGGCAGTGCTGCCTGACGGAACTGTGTTGTGTCTCTACGAGGCCGATCAATCGATGGTTTGCGCACGCTTCAACTTGGAATGGATCACGAAGCCATAAAACTAAATAAGCGTGCTCAATTGTGGTGCATTAAAAAGCTAACGATTTCGTCAAAAATCATCGTAACCTCGCCCGCACGCGGCATTGGTATCTACACAATTTTGCATCGCGCTTTGTCCGCCAAGGCTGGAATCCCGCTGGCTTGTCCAGCGGAAGCTTCGGCTTTTGGATAATCCCATGTCCTCCACGAACTTCGCACGGCAGCCGCGTTCGCTTTCAGCGAGCGCGGCTGCCGTGCGAGATCGGCGGACGAGCTCGTTTTTAGCGGGAAACTCAACGATCCACCGGACAAGCCGGTGGTATTGAAGCCTTATAGTTTCGCCAAGGGTTCTCACCATTGTGTAGATACCAATGCGCACGCGGGAAGAGGTAACAGAAACAATGGGACATCATGGTCCAACTAACGTCTCACAATCGCGCTCGGCTGTATGGATAATATCGAACAGCCTCTTACTGATGATTGGGCTGAAATGCAAAACCCTTGCCGGTGACATCGAAATCGTACCACCAAAAAAAAATGCTTCTCCCCGACCAATTTGAACTCTGAGAAATAATAAATCCGTATCCAATTCATATCGCTCCTTACGTGTTTACTTTTGAAGAAGAGAGATATGAAGATCGAAATCGCTAACGCCCAATGTCATCTACTTTCCTAAATCCACTCTCTCTTTGGGAGGGTCGAGGAGGATGAATGATGACGAGGGGAGGGAATAAGGTCACGAATCACTCGAAATCTCACCCTCCCCGCTGGCTCGTGCCTCGCTATCGATCCTCTCGCTCTTCGCGGGAGGGTGAAAGTGGATCGAATTGGGGTAACGCCGTCGTTCAGATTGTCATACTGTGAGCTTTGCTGCGCGAAGCATTCGTTTTAGAAAACAATATACTCTTCGAGATCGTTCCAGCTCCTTGCTAAAATGCTTTGCTCGTTCCTTCTCCATTTTTTTGGATTCTTGACGATGAACACTGTTGCTAGCGATGAGCCTCTCGCAAACCATCCGGCCTCGGGTCGGCTTATGTCGGTCGACGCCCTACGCGGCTTTGATATGCTTTGGATCGTTGGAGCTGGCAGCATTGTGACGGCTCTCGAAAAGATGAATGAGAATTCCGCAACGAACTTTCTTGCCACTCAATTGAAGCATGTCGACTGGGAAGGTTTTCGCTTTTACGATTTGATCTTTCCACTATTCTTGTTCATCGTCGGCGTGTCGCTGGTGTTTTCACTCGACAAGGCTCTAGCCGCTGGTGGACGAGTGAACGTCTTTTGGCGAGTTCTTCGCCGAAGTTTGCTCTTATTCGCCTTGGGTGTTTTCCACATGGGTGGCCTCTCGAAGCCTTGGCCGGATGTCGCGTTGGGAGGCGTGTTGCATCGAATCGCAGCTTGTTACTTGCTTGCGTCCTTGATCTACTTGTTCGTTCGAAATACGAAAGGCTTAATCGCCGTCAGTGCAATTTCGCTGGTCGGTTATTGGGGACTGGTTACTTTTGTTCCCATTCCCGATTTGAAGCTCGACAAGACGACCGTGGCGAAAATTGCAAAACAAATCGAGACCGATTCACCGATGGCGATCGCTGCGTCGGTTAAAGAGCGAATCAATGGATCGTATGAAGAAGGTCGCAATCTAACGAATTACTTGGACTTTCTATATCTGCCCGGCCAAAAGAAACAAAACTACTATATCAATGAAGGTTTGCTCAGCACCTTGCCGTCGGTCGTGCTAACGCTTTTCGGGATTATGGCAGGCTTGCTTTTCAAGCATCATTCGATCGAGCCGAAAAGGAAGATCTGGCTAATGTTGGGATCGGGGGTCTTGTGCATTCTGCTTGGGCTATTGTGGAGCTATCAATTTCCGATGATCAAGCGAATTTGGACGTCGTCGTTTGTGTTGGTAGCTGGTGGATTGAGTGGGCTGCTGATGGCGGTATTCTATTGGCTGGTCGATGTCAAAGGCTGGCGAATGTGGTGTCAACCGTTGGTCTGGATCGGAGCGAATGCATTGACGATCTACATCCTTTCCCCAATCATTGGCTTTTCCAAAATCGCTGAACGGCTCGTCGGTGGCGACATTCAAAATTTCTTCGATCATCAAGTCGCCAAAGGCTTTGGTGGGCTCGTGATCGCTTTGGTCGGTTTGTTCCTCGCAATTTTATTCCTGAGGTTTCTCTACAAACGCAAAATTTTCATTCGGGTTTGATGATCGAAATCAACTTCGCCAAAATCCTTGAGGAGTTTCGTAAACCCAAAAACAAACCTAAATAACCGTGCGCGATTGTGAGATGTTGGTTGGAACATGATATCCCATTGTTTTTGTAACCTCTTCCCGCTTGCGGGAGAGGTCGCGAGTCTTGCGAGCGGGAGAGGGTCTTCTCGATAGGGATGAAAACCAGCAAA
>JANOAI010000342.1:0-10553 GCA_031411055.1 Pirellulaceae bacterium | reverse complement strand
TCGATGGCGAGGTACGAGCCAGCGGGGAGGGTGAGATTTCGAATGTTTCGTGACCATATTCCCTCCCCTCGTCGTCGTTCCTCCTCCTCGACCCTCCCAAAAGGGAGGGTGAAGTTAGGGAAGTAGATGGCATTGGGCGTTAGCCACCGGCTTAGGTTGTTACGGGCCTTCGGCCCGGCGGAAAATGCACAACTCCAAAATTGACATCCGGCTCAACTTCAAAGCTAGCAACTGTCCCATCTGTATGTAAATTCATTCCAAATGCAACGCGACGACGTCCTAAAACGGTTTGAATCGGGCAAACCACTTCGCTACGAAGCCACGTGAATAGCCGTCTCGCACTTGGCCGTCCTCCTGCTTGTCGACGTGGGTATCGAAGACATTGCGGCTCAGGACTGTGTTGTCGGGGCCAATATCCTGCGATCGACAAACACCTGAGAACGATATCTTCATGACATTGTCATTTAGTCTCAGCGTTTTTCGTGCACTCAAAACGATCGTTCCATTGGGCCGGATATCGGCAATCTCAGCCGCAATGTTAAAGGTCAACTGTTCGCGCGTTTGAAGATTCGATTGTGCTCGGTACGTTTCGTTAGTTTGCCCAGCAACACGCGGGTCCCCCCCGGTCATTGGCGCAGGCTTGATGGTATCGAAACTCACCCAGTCGAGCCAATCGCTAAGTCTTGCATCGTAGGAACCATTCTTACGTGACTGTGCGTTTCCGAGCATTGAGGCTGTCGCTAGTTCATCGACGCGAATCGAGACAATATCATGGATGTTAAGCCTCCGAAGTGACGCAGGCGCTTGATATGTGAACGATGCCGCTTGCAATGGAATGCCATTGCCAAATGTCACTGGCGGAAGGACGGGTTGGTCTCCGTTCGGCGAAACGGGACCAGGCATACGCTGCGGCATGGCAAGCTCTTCAGGTGTTCGCCCATCCGATTCCGTTTCGGAACGAAATAAGCTGCCTGACTGAGCCGCAGCGAAATTCACGCATAGCGTCAGAGACAAAATCATGCCACCTATCGCAAGCCACGAATGGCGAAGTGCAAAAAACGATGCCTCACGTGTAGACATCCATTTTAAAGTAAAACGTTGGTTCATTCTTTTCATCGGGTAATCACTTCCACTAAACCAGGCCCAATTACACGGCTCGCTAAACGCTTTTTGGAATCGGAAACTTCGACTTGAATAAGTTCGTCCACGCCTCCCGATTGCAACGCCCGTCCATTCGTTTCAGCCATGATCGCACCAGACACAACCTGAATTCGGACATTATCTTTCACGTGAATGACGCTGGCTGGGCCGGTATCGGTTCGCTGGATCGGTTGGCCTGAGCTTATGTTTCGGCGAAGCTCTTTTCCAACGATCAAAGTAGCTGCTTCATAGCAGTCTTCGACACCAGCTTTCATGGCTGAGGTCAGTCGCACTAACTTGAGATCGTCTTCCGTAAGAACGCGCCCTTTCGCGAGCGGTCCACTGGCTGCGATGACCATCGGAGGGAGCTGGATGTCGGCTTCGATATCGAGCGTGGTTTCACCCCCTAGATTTTGAATCAGCAGCGTAAACTTCTGAATCCCTGTCCAGGGTTCTATTCCCCCGGTAATACCTTTGATCAGCTGACGTTGGGAAAGGATTTTTGCATGTTCCGCTGGTATCGTCGGAGAAACCAACCAACCGGCCGCGACAGGCCCCTTGTTCAGAAGATAAGTTTGGATGACAGACGTCACATTCTTCTCAGCTTGAATTGTTATCTGCGGTGATTGGAAAGATTTCGTGAACTCCGCTTTCTTCGCAGGTGAGACCGAAGTTTGGTGAATTACTTGACAAGCGATAGCGCCAGCCCATCGCACCTGCTTGATATCAAATCCACGTAGTCCTAGAACATGGATCAATTCCTCTTGCGTCCAGGAAGACTGTTTGCCTGGAGCGGGCGCCAAACCAATCGGCAGATTTCGAAGTGAAGCAACAATCGACTCGGATCCCGATAAATCAGCAACGTCCGTCAACTCCAATATGTTCCTGGAGGTGGCACATCGCTCCTTGATTGCGATGCGAACCGATACTTCCGGACCGGAAGTCTGATTCGGAACCACCGACGTTGCGTTGCGCCAGGGGGGGATTTGTTGCCCATGAGCGCAGACGCCACCCAAGAAACTGAGTAGCAATGCGCCAAAGATCTCGGAAAAGCTAAGTCGATAGCTCGCATCGAACACTATGCTTTTACCAATCCGTTTTTTCGTATCTCGTTCTACCGGCTCCTCGTCGGCGCCATGCGTTATTCGCCCTACCGTGGTTCGGCCCTCACCCCTAACCCCTCTCCCATAAGAATGGGCGAGGCGGAGAAATGCGCAGGGGTCTTGAAGCAAAAAAGAATAAACGCGATTCATCTATTTACCGCTATCCCCGTCGTAGATTGGCGATTTGTTGCAGAATCTGATCACCAGCTTGGATGGCTTGCGAATTCAACTCAAAGCCACGTTGGGTTGTAATGAGATCGATGAGCTCTTTGACCGGTTCGACGTTGGAAGCTTCCAGGGCATTACTGCGAAGTACCCCTAGTCCGTTCGACCCGGGTGCGTTGAGCTGGGCGGGGCCTGACGCGTCGCTTTGTTGGAACATGTTTTCACCCATCTTGAGCAAGCCATCCGGATTCACAAATGAGGCAAGCTGAATTTCACCCACGGATTGGAGTTCGACCTGACCAGGTGTCCGAACCATAACCTGCCCGTTGGAACTAATCTCAATATTGGTTGCTTCGGTCGGAATTTGAATAGGTGGATCAAGCAGTCGGCCAGTATGAGCGGAGCCAATGACCAACTGCCCGTTGGCGTTGACGTCGAGATTTCCCGCTCGCGTGTACATGGCGCCGGTCGTAATCGGATCGGTGACTTGAATGAAACCAGCTCCCTCAATCGCAACATCGAGACTGCGTCCGGTATCCTGAATCGTTCCTTGACGAAAGTCCGATTGAGTGCTCTGGACACGAGCGCCAAGTCCTGTTTCTAACCCGGTCGGCGTCGGATTGGACTGAGCGTCCAAAACTCCCGGCATGATCTCGTTACGATAAAGTAGATCTTCAAAATTCGCACGATCGCGTTTGAACGCCGTGGTGTTGATGTTGGCTAAATTGTTGGCGATGACGTCGAGCTTGGTCTGCATCGCGTCCATGCCTGTCGCAGCAGTGTAGAGCGATTGAACACTCATCTTCGATTCCTTTCGAACGTGACTATCGTTGGTACTTCCATTACTCGCGTAACAATCTTCCGAATAAGCTTCCGAGAGCTTGGTCCTGGTGTTGAATCATCCGCAAGTTCGCTTCATAAAGTCGCGACGCTTCGATGAGTTCCATCATGGCGGTCGTTGGAACGACTGCCGATTTTTCTAAGTAGCCTGATACAACTTTGCGGTCTTTGTTGGCGATCGGCTCGGCGGGGGTCAGACTCCGATATAAATTGTCGCCGACTCGCGAAAGATCGCCGGGTTCGCGAGCCTTCACCACCATGAGAGACCGAATATCGGAACCTTGCTGAATGATGCCCCCGTCATTCGTATCGTAGCGCTTACTCGGGTCGATCCGAATCGGATTCCCATCAGAACCCATAACTTGGTCACCGTCAGTCGTTGTAAGTACCCCTTGCGAATTGAAGAGGAAACCTCCGGCTCGAGTAAGAAGTTGCTCTTCTCCACGCTGGACAACAAAAAACGAGTTTTTGTCGTTGATTGCAAAGTCGGTCTTGCGCTCGGTTTGTTCGATGGGGCCTTGGTGCAGTAGCGTTTCGCTCGGATTTATCTGAACGCCGCCGCCGATATCATCAATGCTACGACTTCCAGGACTCACTTCACCTCGTTCGATCGCTTCACTATGACGAGCCTGCAACATCGCCAATTGCGGCTTGAAGCCGGGCGTATTGATGTTCGCGAGATTGTGGCTGAGGACTTCCAAGCGATGGTTCTGCGCGTTGGCACCTGCAGCGGAAAGGTAAATTCCGTAGGGCATAGTCCTGTTTCAATACTCGACTTGCAAGACTGAAGGGAATGGCAATTCGAAGGAATGGCTTCACAACCTTTGAGCCTGAGACGCTAGCCGATGCATGGGCACATAGAACGTCAGCAATCGGCTAGCGCCTCAGGCTCAAATGCGGGATGCTTGCCCCTATTTGCGCAGTTTCCCTAGTCTTACGTCCGGAAGGGTGCCTTGCGAAAATCCTGACCGGATGAACTTGTTGTCGGCTCGCAAATCCACTATTCCGACGGAGGAGTTGTTTTCAAAAACAACATTATTGAGCCAAACATTCGGTCAACGTCGCCAGGAGTCACTCTATGTTGCAGGTCGAGAGACGAAGGATTTACACTCTGACACGTACTTCATTACGCCTTGGCCTAGTATTAGGATTTGCAGGAGTCCTATCGAGTTTCAGCCAAGGGCAAATGGGCGGCGGCGGCGCTGGTGGTCAGCAGGGCGCTCCGGTATTCGATGATCCAACTTTTCGTGATCGTCTCTATGAAAATGGCGGCCCGCAGTTTCGCGACAATAAGTCAGGCAAACTCATTACGTCGGTCGTCATCGAAGGCAATCGAACCGTCTCCGATCATAAGATTTTGTCGCATATGCAATCGCGAGTGGATCGTGCTTACGATAAAGATACGTTCAATCGAGACATTGGCGAACTCTATCGAACCGGTCTCTTCGACAAAATTGATCCTGCCTTCCGCGAAGATGAGCAAGGGGTACAAATCAAGCTTACTGTAAAGGAAAAGCCAACGGTTAGATCGGTTCTTTTCCATGGTGAGCGCGGACTCAGTGAATCGCAACTCAAGAAGCACTGCGGTCTGGATCCAGGAGATCCGATAGGCGTAAGTTCGGTGAAAGCGGCTCGAAATCGGTTGATCGAGTACTACCAAGATCAAGGGTTCAATAATGCTGATGTGCAGATCGTCTCGGGTGACAAGCCCGGAGATCGCGACGTGGTTTTCGAGATCAGTGAAGGTGAAGTCGAGCGAATTGAGGATATAAAATTTGTCGGCAACAAAGCGTTCTCCTCAGATTTATTGAAAGCTCGCATTAAAAGTCGCGATTCTCGCATGGGGATCACGCGTTACATCTTTAACAAAGCCTCCAAGGAAAGCCTCGACGCAGATCGCGAACAGTTGCTCAAGTATTACCGCAGCCTCGGCTACTTCGATGCTCGTATTGACTACGCACTTGACTACGATGACACCGGAAAATGGATGTACGTGACCTTTGTTGTATCCGAAGGGGAAGAATACTCGGTTCGGAACATTGAACTGGCGGGCAATCAGTATTTTTCGAGTGGCGAGATTATGCCATTGTTCAAACTGCATACTGACGAACCATTCAATCTTGGAAAGAAGACTCACGACGAACGCCTGATTCGGGATCTTTATGGCGAAAAGGGATTCATTTTTGCCGATATTGTTGGCCAAGTGAAATACTTACCCGAGCACAAAGTCGACATCCTCTACAGCGTGGCCGAAGGCGATATCTACCGAGCGAGCGACGTTCGCGTGCATATTGAAGGCGATGGACACACGAAACGCGATGTCGTTCTGACCAAGATGGCTGGCATTCGTCCTGGAAGTATTCTCAGCGCTCCTGGTATTGAACAGGCAGAACGCATACTCCAAGCCTCGTCGATTTTTGATACGAATCCACAAAACGGCGGTCCACCTCGAATCGAAGTCGAACCCCCAGACCAAGCTAATCCTGATCGCAGGTAAGCGACAACTGCTCTCGCGTTGAAGCTTGTTAATTGTCTATCGTCCGTTCCAATTCTCATCACTCGCCCAAGTCGAAATCGCATGAAGCGAACTCAACAAACGAATAAGCGACAAATCGCTTGGTTGCGCCAGCGCTCGACGCTCGCTTTGATGCTTTGCCTCCTCACGACGAGCCTGCCCGTTGGGGGCAACGCACAAGTCAACTTTGGGCAATTTGCTCCGCCGGCCGCCAATCAGTATGCGCCCGCCCCAAATCAATATGCGCCAACGGCAAATCCTTATTCGAACTACCCGCCTCAATCGATTCCGCCGCAAGCTTACCAATCACAACCTCTCGTCAATCCAACGTACCAGCCGCAAATGCCCTTCGGACAAGTTCCGGTTGCATCGCCACCTCCTCAGCCAGTTCAAGCTTTTCAACCGCCTGTTACTTATCCAACGCAACAAGCGTCAGCCACGAGTAGTATTGGCTCGCCTGAATTTCTCGGTAATCCAACGCCCACCGATCGGCCTGCTTGGCCCACCGATCCTTTGATGAACCCGAGTCCGTCGGCCACGAACTTATACCGACCTCGCGTTCGCGATGTTCCCGTTGATGTCTACGCAACGGAAGGGCAAACGGGACGTTTTATGCTCGGTGGGTCGGTCAACAGCGATCTTGGTGTGATGGGAAATATCACTATCGAGGAACGCAATTTCGATATCATGAAGTTTCCGCGACGACCCCGCGATCTTTTTAACGGAGCCTTTCGCGGCGGCGGTCAAAATTTCCGATTGGAGATTGTCCCTGGAAACCAAGTTCAGCGCTACACTGCCAACTGGACGCAACCCAACCTCTTTGGCTATTCACCATTTAGTCTTTCCGTCGGTGGCTTCTACTTCCAAAGATATTACCGCGACTGGAACGAAGGACGCCTCGGCGGTCGCCTCGCGCTTGGATATGAAGTCTCACCAGATTTGTCGGTTACAACTGAGTTGCGGGCAGAGGATATTGATATCAAGAATCCTCGTGTGCTTACTGTGCCGCGACTCAATCGTGTCCTCGGAAGCAATGATTTGTACACGGGCCGAGTTAGCTTGATTCACTCAACTCGCGATAGTCCGTTCCTTCCGACGGAAGGGCACTATCTTGAAATGATTTATGATCAGGGGTTCGGTGAGTATGATTTTCCTCGTGGACAAGTCAACTTCAGCCGCTATTTCTTGATTCGCGAGCGAGCCGATGGCTCCGGACGTCAAACCCTTACCTCGTCTCACCGAGTCGGATTCAGTGGGGCGGATACGCCTGTGTTCGAGAACTTCTTTGCAGGTGGTTTCTCGACCATGCGTGGCTTCCGCTTTCGAGGAGCAAGCCCCGTTGAGCAAGATGTTCAAGTGGGTGGTCGATTTCAATTCCTGGGAAGTCTCGAATACATGTTCCCGCTTACAGCCGACGACATGATCCGTGCGGTTACATTCGTCGACTACGGAACGATCGAACAAGATATCGAATTCGACTGGAAAAACTTTCGGTGTGCACCTGGTGTCGGTTTGCGAATTGCGGTCCCTGCGCTTGGCCCAGCTCCTCTGGCCTTCGACTTTGCCTTTCCAGTGCTGGATGCGTTCGGCGATCAACGTCAAGTCTTTGCATTCTCGATGGGTCTGACAAGGTAAGGCGTACAAACGATGGTCGCTGCAGCCTTCTCCATAGATCTCTCGGTATACGCCGGTCCGATGGACCTACTGCTTTACCTTGTTCGTAGGGAAGAGCTGGATGTGACACAGGTTTCGATTTCTCGAATCACCAATCAGTACATCGACTTTTTAGAAGTACTTGAGTTCATCGACGTCGATTCAACCGCCGATTTTTTAGAGCCTATTGGTGTTCTTCTGGAGATGAAAGCCAAGCAAGTCATCCCTGCACCAGCCATCGAGCTGGAGCCGGGTGAGTCTGCGCTTGACGAGCCCGCCGATTCCTTGGTTCATCGACTCGTTCAATACAAGCGTTATCGAGATGTAGCGACCATCCTTGACGAGCAAAGCCGCAACTGGCAGCTTCGTTATAGTCGCCAAGCAGATGATCGATCCCCCAGACGCGTACAGCCGGTTGAGCAATCGATTGCCAAAATCGAGATTTGGGATCTTGTAAGTGCATTTGGGCGAATTCTTCGAGAGCGTCAACCGGCGCCTTCATCGCAAGTTCTGCATGACGAAACGCCCATCCACGAGTATATGCAATCGATTCATCGGGAAATCAAGAAGAGCCAACGTATTGAATTACAATCACTCTTTCAGCCTGGCATGCACAAGAGCACCCTGGTCGCCATGTTCTTGGCGACGCTCGAATTGACAAGGCATCACGGCGTTCATGCTGAGCAAGACGGCTGTGATGGCCCGATGTGGCTCACCCCGGGCGAAGCTTTTACGACGGAACTGGATGTTGCCGAAGTTGACAACATGAGCGCCAACAAGATCGAGCAATCGAATATGCCGGTAAGACTTCGATAGCGCCGTTACGACAAGAATCGAACTTGTGAGTGTACAGTGGCAGAGTTTTGAATCGTTCCATGGACTCAGCGCTTTGGCGGTCGTCCCATTGTGCAAACGAATGTGGCTATCGAATTAAACCCATGCGGCCAAAATTTGGAAGGTAGGGAATCGGCGACATCCAAACATGGGGCCAAAATACAGAAACGGCTTTACCAATCATAAGCCGACGAGGGAGAGGCTTGGCCCAACTTCGACCGTCCGCACTGGCGGCTGAATTATCCCCCATCGGGAAGTACTCACCATCTCTGATTTTGATTTCGACGAATCTTCTTCCGCTGAAGACCGGCGATTTATCCCAGAGTTGAGGGCTCGAAAATAAGATGTCTCGCTGAAACGCAAGTTTTGGTGAAAGTGATGTTACTTTTTCTCCTGGATAGAAGCGATCGCAGTAGTCACTGATCGCTTCTGGAGTGAGAGATTGAGAAAATCGCCCCCAAAGATTTGCGTCGTCCATTTGATTGCTCTGCATGGAAAGTCGCTGAGAGGCTTCGGCATTTTCATGAAAAGCGTCGCGGGACGCGAAATCGTTACCTGGACTGAAGGATGCGATGTAATAGATATCGCGCCAGACTTGAGCTCGTTGAATTTTGAGCGGTACACCGACAACACCGATCGCGACGGGGGCTGCATCCAAAGGATCAACCGCTGTTGATTTAGGACGTCGATTCTGGAGCGTTGATTCATCATCGGTGATCACTCGATTGCTCGGCGCAAAATCAACCAAATCGCCATCGACCCAAAGCATGAGGGTGTTGTTCACGTTTGAGAATTTAAGTCGATGATCGGTTCCCGATTTTACAGACGTTTCGGCATTGGCTGCGTCAACCGGTGAACTGTTTTCAGATTCAAATACGCTCAATTTCTGGCCATCTTCTGATGCTGACAAAGTCGCTTTACCATCTTGAAGATTGAATTCGCATTGAAAGTGCCGCCCCGCCTCAACCAAGTCCAAGCAAAGTTTGCCTTCGCCTTTGCCAATCTCGACATTGAATTCCGAGGCCAAATCCCCAGTCCAATAACGACCGTCATTTTCAAAGGCGACACCACCGTTGCGTTCGTGAAAACTGAAGAATCCGTTTTCAGTTGCTGTCGCGGACGACCATTTTTTGATGTAGCCAGGGTCAATACTTCCATTTTTTTCATAAACGTCCGACCGAGCACTCGACGTGTCCAGGTTATAGGCCGTAAAGTCCGATATCAGTCTGCTGGCATATCGCGGAATCGGACCAGGTAACTTCCCCGTCTCCTCAATGGAGGCCCATTGTCGGCGCGACAAGACTCGATGGTGGTACCGAAGCCAAGCAGTCGACTTGTTGTCACCGATCGGCTTGAACTGAGCCTCCCAAAGAGCTGGCTCATTCTTTATCTCCCAGCCGTTCGAAAAATCTTGATCGGCCTTCTTTTCGTCCCATCCCAGGTTCCCTTCTCCCGGTGCTGGATATGGCTGCCAGGCACTTGGCAAGCCAGCTTTGACTGCTGTTTCCGATGGATATTTCGTATCGGAAACGGGTTGTAGGGTTGCTTCCACGACATGTGGTGGCTTCCTTGCGATCAAAAACTCGCTCTTGTTTTCTGGACGAACATAAATATCGCCCTGCTCGATCCGAAGTGTTTCATTGGGCAGTCCGACGCAACGCTTGATGTAGTTAATACGGGCGTTGTAGGGATACTTAAATACGATTACGTCCCATCGCTTGGGATCGTTCCAAGCATAGCTAAACTTGCTGACAATAATTCGGTCGCCTGAAAATGTTGTGTGGTTGCCATTGTTGGCGAGATCCAAGAGTTCAGTTCTTCGCGACAGCGGACAAGTCGTACCCACCGAGACCACATCGGTTTTGCGCCCCGATTCTGCAATAAACTCGAAACTTGCGCCAGATTGGTACTGAAAGCCGGTTTCAGGACTCCGGACGTCTTTATGAGCCCCCATAAGCGTTGGGGCCATCGAGCCGGTCGGTATGACAAAAATCTCGGCCACGAAAGCTCGAAACATAAACGCCAGGATCAACGCGACAGCAAAGCTCTCAATCGTTTCTCGAATTACGAAGGCGTTTGTCTGCGGATGGCCAGTAGGGACCTCGCCCAAATTCTTACTTTCGGAAGTCAGTGCAGCCATGGAATCAAGACCTTTTGGAAGGGTGCCAAGTAGTCGTTTCATACGGTTGAGGTATAGCCATTCCCGTAGCGTCGACCAGATTAATTATTTGCATCAGGGGCAGTGACAGTACAGGCGAAATCGAGTCGAGCGGCTAGTTTTCCGCCAACGGTTACCTTGCCGG
>JANOAI010000341.1:0-3048 GCA_031411055.1 Pirellulaceae bacterium | reverse complement strand
TTTGGTACCTGACCCCGTTTTCCGAATGGCTATATGAAAAATGAAAATGCTCTAGGCGACGAATTGCGGAAGAAACTACAGGGCCGCTCCCTTTACGAATTCGACTGGCATCTTCGCCGAAGGTGACGTCCAAGACGTGATGCTGGCAATTTTCGATCCCCCAATGCTTTCGAGCACGTTTCGACAGATCTCGGACACGAGCCGGTAAGCTTGTGATGAACGTAACCAGCTCATCATCGACCTTCCCATGACGATCCGCTCGCGATGGACTTGGCCTGTACCGCATCGATACTCGCAAGGCCTGTTTGACGAATTCCGACCTCCGCGACGCATACATCGATAAAGTGGATTTCTACTTGGTTGACTGGCGAGGAACCAAGTTTGATGCCGGGCAAAAAGCCAAGTTGGTTGCAACAGGTGCCATTCTTGATGAGGATTCGCAGTGACTGAGCACTGGCCAACCTTTTCTACTTCAACCCGCAAGCTTGGCCAACGTTCTTGCCAGAATGTCCACCCCTTTGGCAATCTGCTCTGGCGAGGAATATTCATCAGGACGATGAGAGAAGCCGCCGCGACATGGGATGAAAATCATGCTTATCGGAGCCAACCTCGCCATGAATAACGAATCGTGATAGGCGCGGCTAATCATGACCTTCGAACGATACCCGGATTGAAGGCAAGCGTCAGCGATGGCGTCCATGACAAACTGTCCTGCAATCGCCGGCGGATCTGAGTTTTTCGTCGCAATGGTAAGTTCAATTCGTCGACGATCGGCAATCGATTTTGACTGTTCAAAAATTTCGCGAATGAGTCGATCCCGATTCGTTGCGTCGATGTCGCGAATGTCCAACGTAAACAGAGTGCGACTTGGAATCGAATTTACGGCACCTGGATAAACTTGAATCGTCCCAACGGTTGCGACCAAATCGGGACTTGGGCTTTGCTTGGCGATTGCTTCGATCAACGAAATCATTTCAGCCGCGGCACAAAGCGTGTCGCGACGGACTGGCATCAAAACAGCGCCCGCATGGCCGCCTTCGCCTTGAAGTGTGAAGACGAGTGAGGCCGGAGCCGCGATCGCTTTGACGATGCCAATGTCAATATTCTCTCGTTCAAGCTCTGGGCCTTGTTCAATATGGAGTTCGACCCAAGCATGGTAATAGTCTTGATGCAAACGTATATCCTTCAGTTCGCCCATGAATCCGGCGCGCTTGCGGATATTATCGTAGGTTTCGCCTTGATCATCGAGCAAACCAGCCAGATGCGTCGAATCAATGGCTCCCGCCATGGCTCGGCTACCTGAGCAGCCGATACCAAATCGAGTCGGCTCTTCAGAAGTAAACATTACCAATTCAATCGATCGTCTTGGCTGAAAACCGCTTCGCTGAAGGGCTCGAATCGCTTCGAGTCCACCGAGCACGCCGACCGTGCCGTCGTAGAGTCCAGCATGCGGAATGGCATCGGTGTGCGAACCGGTTCCGATGGCGGGAAGGTGAGGCTCGCTTCCAACCCAGCGCGCGAAGGTATTGCCGATGGGGTCGACGCGAACTTCAAGCCCGGCTTCGCGATAAAGTGATTCCAGATACGTGCGACCTCGAAGGTCGGTCGGTGTAAACACAATTCGCGTCACCGCTGGCGGCGGTTCCGGACAATCGCTGATTGTGGCCAGCTTTTGAAGCTCAGCATCTAAACGCTTCCGATCAATCGATAATGCCAATGTCACGACAAGTCACCCTGCAAAGGGTCCCGATGAATGTCTTTGTAGTAAATGTACGAAGCAGACGACTTACCCATCGCAACGAACCACTGGGGACAATACGCTGCCATCCATATGCTATCGCCTTGTTGTACGGGATACCATGAGTTTGATAATCGGTAGATCCCCTGGCCGGATCGCATGTAGAGCCCATGTTCCATCACATGCGTCTCCACAAAAGGGAGGGTCGCGCCGGATTCATAGCTGAAAACGTTGACCGCCATGTCAAAACCCAACTCGATTGGCAGCAGTGTCGCAAGCAACGCATCGGAATCCCCTAAGAAGGGCTCGGTTCGAGCATCTTTCAAACTCCCAACCACTTGTCGCGGAGGTGCAACTCCAGGTAGCACCACGTAGGGTTTCTCGAAAACGAGTACTTGACCATCTTTTTCGCCAACGAGTTCGTAAGTGCTATCGGCGGGTAACCACGCGAACATGTCGGTTATCAGGCGTTCGCCGTTCAGCTTGATCGATCCGGCGAGGACGTATACCAACCGTTGCACACCTGCTGGAGCCGATCTCGTCCGAGAATCGCTCGTTATGTTCGCGAGATATTGAACGAATCGAGGTGCGCGTGGCATCGCCCCCATGGCCGGACTGATTAACACGACACCGCTCGTCTTCTCCCAATGAAAGAGGGGTGACACAACGTGACTATCCGCGCTAATCATGGCGTGATCGAAATCCACGTGGGTGCGGGATTGTCCAAAGGGAGTCAACCGTGGTGACATTGTATACTTTCTATCTTTGCTTGAATTTCTTGGGTCGACCGTCATTCGGTCTCAATTTGCGATCTCAATAGCCTGATTCTGTTCGGCAGCCAGCAATCGCACAAAGTCAACCATAACGTCAATTGCCACTTGAACATCCTGTTGATCAACACGTTCTTTCGGATGGTGACTGATTCCTTCTGGATGTCGCACAAATAGCATGGCTATCGGAAACACTTCTGCCAAGACCATCGCATCGTGGCCCGCACCGCTGGACAATGTATGCGTTAAAAGCCCCCGCTTTATCATAGCTTGGTTCAGTAGCGACACGAGTTTTGGTGACGATTTTACCGCCGGAGTATGCAGTAAAGACTGAATCTCGAATTCTAATCGTTCGTCACTTCCAATTTGTTGCGCGCTTTGGAGAAGCTTCTTCACCGATTCTTCCCGAACCTTATCGTCCACATGACGTACGTCCAGTGAGAGTTCGACTCGATCAGGAATCACGTTCGACGCGTTTGGGGAAACCAGGAAGCGTCCTACCGTTACTCGCAAACCTTCCGTGGATTGGCCAAGCTCTTG
>JANOAI010000340.1:0-27122 GCA_031411055.1 Pirellulaceae bacterium | reverse complement strand
ACCAATGTCAAAGCCTTGGAGCGAGAACTACCGGAAGGCACTATCGAACCCGATGATTTTCGATTTGGTGCGATCATCGGTCTAGCCGACATCGAAGAGATCAAACCTTACGGCCGAGAACATGAATCGGACGTGTTTGCCAGCGGCCCCTACTGCTGGCGAATGAGTCACTGTCGGCTTCTCAAGAAGCCTATCCCCATGTCCGGGAAGCTCAACCTATTCTTTCTCGACGAGGCCACGTCGGAGAAAGTGATGAGTTCTGAGTTCATTAAGCTCGATATTAAGCAGGACGAGCGGATTGCACGAATCCTCAGTGCGTTTAATTTAACTCCTGATCCGGGAAGATGGTACAGATATGCGTTGCGTGAGCTCAGCGAAACGCTGGAACCGTCGGAACTCCTTTCCAAGGCGAATCGACTGGTCGAGTTGGAACCTGATGATTTAGATTCGTACAACTATCGCATGATGATTGCGAGACAGCTCGACCGCTCGTCTTTGGTAAAGAGCGATACGGACCGAATCTTGGATCTGGTCCAATCGATCTTCGGAAATGGAGAAGACGATGCAGCCCTTCGCAAAGCTCGCGATCTGTGGAATGATCTCGACAAGGAAACCGACGATGATGTCGACGATGATGATGATATCGACGAGAACGAAGAATTTGAACCTGAAGATGACGGCGAGTTTGATTCCGATGACGATCCGGAAAGCCGCGTCAGTAATCTCAAGTCTCAGCTGATGACACTTGTAAGCAACTACCTCGAATTTGGGGACGTTGCGAAGTCGAAGAAACTCGCAGATCGGCTGGTCAATCTCGATCCCGAGGACGTCGAAAGCTACATTCTTCGAGCAAACGTCTTGCGGGACGGTCAAACGAATCACCGGGAAGCCATTGATGATCTCCATAAAGCCGTTGCTCTTAGCGGAAACCCAGAGTTATTCGAAAGTTCGGAAACGCAAGATGAGTGGCGTTGCGCGGTCCTAGTGGAATTGGCGAAGACGTTTCGACTAACCAGCGATATTGAAGCTGCCGATGCTATGATCAAGAAGGTGCTTGGAGAGTTCGCCGTCGGAGCGGAGGAACTCCTGGAAGCAGCTTTGATTGCCGAAGCCAAAAACGATCGTCCAACCGCAATGCGATTGGCGAAGGAGCTCTTGGCCGAGGATGAAGAGTCGGTAGAAGCGGTCGAACTGCTCACTCGCCTGGGCCGTCGCTCTTAAAACCGAATTCGTTTGAATTTGCTTAAGGCGAGATCGAGCCATGCTATGGTGCGACGATTTTTTCAATGGCAAGACAAATTAAAACCAATTCGTGCCTAAGAAGCGGCAGATTCAGTCGGTAGACGAAGAGGCTAACAACGCTTTAGATTTGTTGGAACTCGCTTAATAACTGCTTGATGGGTTCCTGGCGTCGACAAAGCAACCAATCAACCCTTCCGAAACAATTCCGCTGGTTCGACATTGAGAGCGTTGGCGAGCTTGATGATGTTCACGAGCGAAATGTTTCGTTTGCCTTGTTCGACCGAGTTTACGTAAGTCCGGTCCATTCCAGCATCGAAGGCGAGCGTCTCTTGAGACAGCTCGCGCTCTTGTCGCAGAGCTCGCACTCGGAGCCCAAACTGCTTCTGGATTTTTTCCGGATTCACCATGACGCAAAGGGTGTTGCTTTTGCGTCACGGCGTCTGTAGACTTAGAGTCACGTTAGGCGAGTTTCGGCAGGATTTCGAACTCTGAGCGTCACCAAGATGGGGCAGGTTAGGCCTGCTCACCATGAATACATTCAGGCAATGGAGGGTGCGAACGCAAAGTGTCAAGCAGCTGACAGACTCATTTTGCTCGATGGCGGGTGAGTTGCTTTTGCAAGCCGAAAAGCTATCAGTGCAACCATTACTAGTCGCGACGATCAATGTTGCCTGGTTGATTCTCAAAGAAGCGCTTCAAAGCACGTGTCCAACCAAGCTGGGTATTTTTCAATGAAGACCGAGGCTTTTCGCTGGTGATGAACAATCAAAATCTTCTTATTCTGCATAGAGTTCAAGTGAAAAGGTGTCCGTTTTCAGCTATTCGTGTGACGTGGAGGGTGCTTCTTTGCATTGCTCTTTCGGGAACACCAGGCTTAGCAGTAACACCCGAGGAACTCGCTCATGAATTAATGAATGCATCCTGGCCGCCCGCGTCAGCTGTAAAAGCAGCATCGGTTCATGCAGCGATCCAAACGCAGGCTGAGTTATCAAACCTAGTTTTGGCTAAGAATCGTCTCCAGAAACTCAAATCACTCGGTCGGTTCCCATCGGCGACACGGTTGATGCTTAGCCACCCCGAGTTGGCGGGTCTTGTCATGTATGCCGACGACCCAATGCGCGTTGCGGAGATTCTGAGTGACGTAGCTGATCGGCCTGAGGTGACCAACGCGTTAATGACTTTTGCGGGCGATTCAACGCAAGTCATCGATGCAATTGAACAGCATCGCAAAGCGTTATTGCGGCTGCCACGCGATGGTGAAACGGTCCACGACATTCCAGTCAGCTTGTTCTTTAATACGTCCGAACAGGATTACGTGTACAGGCAGTTTGTCGAGGATATTCTCCTTTGGACAGGTGCAACTTCGGAACGACGCGCCGCGGTTGTTGGTAGTCTTAATCGCTGCTCCGATCAAGTTCGCCAAATGTTCGCAGCTGCTCCCGAACAGACGAAGACTGCCGCGAAGGCGTGGATGGCTTTTTGTGATGCGCATCCAGACCATGGCGAATGGATGTGCGGTGCTTGCTTTGAGATCGACCAACTGATTCGCTTTTTTCTGATTCCGCTTAGTCGCGAAATGGCAGAGCGCGTAGGAATTCAAGCTCCGGTACTTTTCTTGGCAACTGCCTATCGTCCTGAACTTACTGCTCAATTGCCGCGTGTAGTGCTAGTTAGTGACAACCCAATGTTGGATGCAATCACGAACCTTCGCGATCAGTTGGGCATTGTCGAATTGCTTTCTCGCAAAATGCTTTCCATAGCCACGATGAAGGCCGCATTGCTTGAAGCCGAACGGAATACACTGCTACTTTCGAAATGGACTCACATGACGGATGGTGCTATTGCCCGCGAGGTCGGTACTGCGGACATTGGTGTTTGGCAACACGTTCCACTGGTGGAAGTCGCAGTCAAGTTAATAGATGGGCAAGAACTGACTGCATTCGATGGTGTCATGATTGCCGTTGACGCTGGATCAATCGTTTTTCCATTTGTCAAAGGCGGTGCTGCTGGTTTACGGTCCGCCGGAGCAGTCTTGAAAGCAGATATCAAAGCAATCGCCAAAGTCTACGGAGACAATATTGCGGAGCAAGCATACAAGATGTCTGCAAATGAGCTTCAGCGAAAGTTGCCTGATGTTTATCAAGCAGCAGCGAAAAAGGCGATGAGGGATCGCTTGAAAGAAGGAGGGCTCGATGTCACGGGACTAACACAGTTGGCGTTCCAGGAGGTTGGAAATCGCAGCAATACCTTTAAGAAATTTACTGGACTGGACTCCAAAGTATTCATGCGATCTGATCGTGTCGTCGTGTTTTATCCCCATCGAACTACCGTCGGCCAATTGTTGCGAGAAGTGATTGACAGCCAATCAGCAACCCTGGTGATGGATCAGTCCAGCGACATGATTATTCGGGCAAAAGAAAAAGTAGCACACGCATCTCAGCAACTAAGTGCTATTTGGGTTGCATGTAACGAACCGGACGGCTTCGGCGAGCTTATCGCACAAACAATCACCCGCGACCAACCATGAATGAAAAGACCTTTATGAAACAACATAATTTTAAACTGGAGACGAAGAGTCGACTATTTGCGACAGCCATTTTTGCGTTGAGTACGATCACGCCGCAGTTAGCAAACGCCGACACGCTCACTCAGCTACTCAAGCGTACTGCCCGCGTTTCCGACGATATACCGCTGCAATCTTCTGACGATGTTTTGTTGCGGTTGCGAAAGTTACCCACATTACATCCCAGCAAAGACGCTTTGCAATCCGCTGGTGAGGCCGCCTTGAAGAACCCCGAAGATTTACGAGCCGCTGCCGTACTTATCGATGGTGCCAAGCGAATCGATCAAGCGGTGCCTGATATCTCCCTGCGCTCCGATCTCCTTAGCCGTAGCGGAAACGACGTACTTCAATCCGCTGGATTACGTACCGAGGCAGCCGGTGATCTAGTTTACCTAGACAGCTACTTTCGTCGAGCCGATCTGGAAATTCCCTCACAATTCCGTCGCGCGACCATGACCGATTTCGCAACCGTTGCTGCTGATGATATTCGCTGGACGTTTTGGCAGAAGTATGTTCAGCCTAACAAGGAGCTTTGGGCTGGAAGTGCGGCGCTAACTGCGTATTTAGTCGCTCCAGAAATGTGGCACGATGCGGCTGGAAACATTACCGAGAAGGCCGTTACACTCGCTGGGGATCTTGGGGGTGAGCTACTCGCTGCCATGCTTCGCGGTGTTCGAAAGGGAGGTGAGAACATGGGTAAAAAAGTTGCTGGAGAAATACCATCGTTATTGGGATCGAGCTTTATCACATGGCTCGGAGTGATCGCATTCGTTGCCATCCTTGCCGTAACCTTATTAGCGCCGCTGCGAAACCGAGTCTTCTCTCTCTTGCGCCGCTTCATCATTGGAAAATCCTCTCGTCAAACAGATGCGGACTCGTTTTAGACCGATGACACACAACGAACCTATCTACCGAATCGGTCTCTTTGGTCGGTCCAACGCAGGCAAGACCAGCCTGCTCGTTGCGCTGAGCGAATTGAAGGAACACGTCGTAGTCGATGACCACTTGTGGACGATTTCGTATTTACCCCCAGTCGAGGGCCAATTCACGGACAAAGGGCTTTTTGAAAAACTAAAGCGCGGTGAGCGATTGCTGTTTGAAGCGAAAGACTCGATCAAAAAGATAGGTAATCCACCTATTACTCTCGAAGAGGATAAGACAACGCTGTATCGTTTCCAGTTGGCGACTAGGGGCACCACTCGCACTGTTGAGCTATGGGATTACGCGGGTGAGATTTTGGACCCCAGCCGACTCGACAACATCGAAAGCTACGGATACGAACTTGGCAAGCGCATCGCTGATTGTGACGCCGTGCTCGTACTCGCGCCAGCATCGGATGATAGTGATGAATCGAAAGTCGATGCGGAACGTAGCTCGCAGCTCGCTGAAGCACTCGCGCAGTTACATACATGGATCAAGGACAACGATCAATTAAGCGAAGTCCGCCGTAGACCCGTCGCGCTGATCGTCACCAAGACGGATCGAGTCAATAAGCTGCGCAACGCAACGGTGGAGCAGATTGGAAAACCAGCAGACAGTGTCCGGAAGAAAATTCAAGCGCTCATCGGTTCGGACTTTACCCGCTGGTTTGGGCTTTCTACCACGCAAGAAACCGCTAATACACCGGCTTTACTGTTACCGATTGTCTGGGCTATGGATGCCGCAGACGAGGAAGTGATTGCGTTGGCTGGACGAGCCAACCAGCGTAAATTCATGGGTTGGAGTGCTAAGAAGCAGGCCGTAACTCAGCTCAACAAACTGGCCAGCCGAAGGCCGCCCGCGCCCAACGTTAAAGACCCCATCAATAAGATCAATGAGCAAGCGAACGAAGCAAACGATTTGCTGCGCGGCTCACTGCGCGTTCACCGAAACGCTACTGCGGCAATTGTTGGCCTGTTGATTTGGCTATTGCTCAGCGGTGCAGATCGACTCCGGACACAAGGCTACGCGCGAATCGCCAATAACCCATCGGCCAGTGTTGAGAAGCTGAAGGCGTCGGAACAGCACTTTGAAGGTTACGACTCGATCCTACGGACTTTCTCTCCGTTCAGATTGGAATCCAAGAATGCGATCACATTGCGTGACGCATCAAGAGAACTGCGGGCGGAGCGACAATGGCAACAAGTTATTTCCGAGGTCGATCCGATCAAGAAGGGCGAACTCGCAAAATCCTATGGCAACGACTTTCCTGAAAAACTTCCAAAAGAAGTCATCGAGATCATTCAAAAAGCGGGCGAGGAAGGCTCGCGTCGTCGCTATTCCAATTGGGTCGACCCGCTGCGCATCCGGAGCGAACGCACGGATTTACCGCTGGACCAGCGAAGCGAATTAATTGACGCATTGGCCTCCATGCCGTCGGAATTGATCGAGTCGAAAGCTCAGTCCGAACAGCGTAACGGCATAGTCGATCGGCTTCGAGCGGAGCAGACCTCTGCAATCACGGCCGCCAACCGGCTAGTCTTCGTCGAACAATTGGAAAATTTGATCCAACGAAAGCGTCCATTCGAAGCGCTTTCCGCGCTTAAAGATAAACCTGACTCGTTAAATTGGCCTGAGATCGCACCCACGCTGTTGCTGCTGCGAGACAATTGGCCTAATGACATTGCCGCTTATCTTTCAGAGCTCCGACATAAGAAAAACTTTGACACTGCGATTCAAACCATTCAAATGGCAATTCGAGATCGCAAAGTCATTTCTGCATCCGTCGGCTTACCCCGCGAACCCGATCTTTCACAGCTTCTTGCCGATCTGCAGGGTGAGTGGGACAAATCTGAATACAACGACTTGAAGGCAAGTCCGTCAATTCAATTGGCGAACGAGTACCTCGGTGCAACGCACTCCAAGTGTATGTCGCAAACGGTTCAAAACTGGGCCAATTGGAAGCAAACCGAATCGTCAACTCGCTCGCTACGTCCACAGTTGGTCAGTATCACATGGGACAAAGATCATGGCGCGTGGCACCCTCGCCTCGACTTCTACGTCAATGGTAAGAAGATTGTGGACAAAAAAGACGCGGGTCACGGCGCGCGGGGAGAGACCAAGGAGTTCGCTGCAACCAGCGAATCGTTCGAGTTTGACCGCAACGCGCCGATTGAATGTCGAATTGTCCTATGGGACGACGATTGGCCAAGCGCCGATGATATCGTCGGCGAATTTTCAGGGACGTTTAGATTTTGCGACCTCATCCCAACGCAAGGAAGGACCGACCTTTTACGCGCAGGCAACGCAACTCATACTTTCCGTATCCGACTTGACGGCATGGACAAAGCTCCGGAGTTATTGGAGTGGCAACCGTGCAAGTAGAAAAACACCCACTCACGATCGTCCTGCAGACGGTTCGCCTTCCTCAGGGACGCAACCAATTCGTTGTCCCCAGCGGTTGCCCGATCAATCGCGGGCAACTACTTGCCGAGTTAAATCGAACGCTCGTCGATGCCAGCCATCACGTCATCCAGCCAGAAACCGGTCGTGAAGGCGTCGAGCGTTTGGCTGTCTTAGGTACACAGCAACTGCCTAAGACTCTGGAATTGAACCTGCGAGAGTGGTTGCAAGGTCGATTGAAATCGGTGCCGGAAGTCATCAACGAAGTTTCTCAACACTCAACCAACGGCGACCTTCCTGCAAGTTCTGTTTTGGCACACTGGCAAGATGAAATGCGAACTCGCTTCGACGCATCTGCGATCGGACGAGCAAACTCACCCAGTCGGGGATCAAATTATCGGAGTCTATTCGTCGTATTAGGATTTGGCTTGCTCGCCATCACCTTGTGGATGGTGGTGCCCCGGATCTCCTATCTTTTGTCAATCAATGGCTCGGCGAAAAACGACGCTGGTAATGACGATATTCCAAAATTGATATCCAAACAATGGAATCTAACAAACAACACAGGATTTGAGGGTGAAGTCGATTTGCTTAAGTTGCTAGACCCACTTGTAAGCCCAACCCCAAGGAAGTTGAATCGCGACCGGTTAATCCACGTTTTGAAATCGGTCAATCAAGTTCGACTCGACAATAGCGCCAACACAAACGAAGGTAAACCGGAATCAGATGACAAGGTGCTACGGTCTTTGCTCAGTGACGGTGCGTTGAATTCTTATGTTCGCAAACTTGTTTCAACGGACGGCAGACTTAATCGTTTTGGACAAGTTGCCAACAACATCGACTTGGTTGCACTGCAACAATTACTGCCTACAACGGTAGATCAGAACACTGTCTCTACCTATCACCGACTGACCCGGCAGTTGCTTGGCGTCGCTCCAATTGGCCCACAAGGAGAAACATTGCTCGAAGAGAAAATGCCATTCTTTGATTTTGCAGAGCAAAGTGAAAAAGTTTTCGAGCACATGGTCCGAACAGTTCCGAAATCGCTGAGCGATGCTCCAAGCGATCGCACATTCTTTATCGAAGACGACTGTATCGCAGCCCGCGAAATCACCGCCTACTTCAAGAGCTTTAGCTACCTTAATGAACGTGGGCTCGGATTTACTAGTGACGCTAAGCGTCATGAACGCTTGGAAAAATATTCTTCCCGCTTTTTTGCGAGCATATTAAACGACTGGAAAGCGTTCACCGACGGAAAGCTCAACAATCCACAGCCAATCCAATAAGAAAAAGGCTGATGGACCTCTGATGAAGAACGAAAATCTAGACAGGTTGATCGGTCAGTTGTCCAGAGAAGGCGTAATCGAGGCTGGTGCGCGATCGCCCAAGCGGGGCGTCACGTCGACGTTGCGCAAAATGTCTGAACTGGACTATCTCGGTTACTCGGGCAAAGAACGGGATCAACTAGTCGAGTTGGCAGTTGAGATTGAACAAATCGCCGAACAATGGCACACGGACTATCCCCCGCTGTTCGCGGTCACTGGACTCAAAAACGCAGGCAAATCCAGCTTGGTGAAAGGCTTTTTGTCGGAAAATGGACGGCTGAGAACACCGACGGGGATTGAATCGGATTTTGCGACCCGGCGATACGTATTCTGGTTACCACAGGCGTGGCAGTGCGAAGGCGATGTTTCTCCATTCGAGGAAATGCTGCGTCGAGTATTCGGTAGTGAAGCAGAGCAACTGTCCGGAGATCCAGTGATCGCGAGCCAGCAGTACCGCGAGGATTTGGGGAGCAAAGGGATGCAGCGTCCGTTGGTGGCCTACGACCGAAAGTTAGACGATTGGAAGTTTGGTATTGTTGATTGTCCCGATATCGAAACGGGTGATGGAAAGGTGGAAACGCGATTGAGTGAGGCTCGCGAGATGCTGGAGAAAGCGTCTCGATTATGCGCAGCTTTTGTGGTGATCGCCCAACACGAGAATTTGGAACGTGACATCTTGTGGAAGATTTTGCGAATTGTGCGTGAGGTGGGTAAGAAGTCGAATGAGTTTCTTGTCATCAATAAATGTCCTCCGAAACCTGCGAGTCAGATCCGCGACGATTTACTGAAATTGGCAAAACAAAACGGCTTCATGGAGGAATCAGTCGACTTGATGGCGAGTTACGACTTTACCAAGCGTGGTGCGGAGCGCTTTGCGGTCGCAGTTACCGGTGGCTCGTTGCCGGATGGTTGTGCCACTGGCGATGAGGATTTAGAACTGTTAGATACGTTGCTACCAACTTTCTTTGTTTGCGACAGCGACGGACCGCACCCACCAGAACCCATTGCCAAGAGTCGGCTACTTCACTCGAAGGTTCAAAACCTCTCCAGCGAGCAATTGAAGCGTCAGTTTCAAATGCAGATGGTGAAAGAGTTAGAAAGTGTTCTGAACGAGGCCAATATGCGGATTGCCCAGGCAGGGCAACTCATTGGGGACTTGGTCAAAAAAAGCTACGACGAAATTCCAGGCGTATTGCTCGCTGCGATGACGATGAATGGTGTCGTTAGTCCATTACAGAACCGCAAACTGGCTGATCGTCAAGTTCAGCTGTTGATTGACGAAGCACCGCTGACAATTCGACTTTCGATGCGGGCGACGAACTGGATTCGCCAGTCTTTAACAAGCAGCGTCGAATTCATAAAAGGCAAGTTGATTCGAAAGGCAGAAAAGTGGATTCGCGAGGGCGAGAAGCGATTGCGAAAAGATGGCACGAAGGTTGATGCGAACGAAGTAGCAAGATCTTTATGCGGTCGCGCATCGTTTGGCCGCATCGTTGGCAAGCAAAAGTTCGAAGTTGTGGCAAACTGGGTCAATCTTGCCTTTTACAAGTTCTCGCAAGAGTTTGATCAGGATGTCGAGCCATTACGCCCGCTTGTGAAGCAGTATTACGACAAGATGAGTGGATGGGACTTGGCTAAGGCACACGCTTGGGCCGTTGGCGCACTGATGGCGTTGATCGTTGCGGCACTCATGATACCCGCTGACGGAGGCGCCTCCCTTTACGGAATCAGCGTACTTGAGGGCATGCTAGCGGCGGCCGTTGGTGCCACGGGCATCCAACTCTTGCAAGCTCGACGTGAGATCGCTAAAGCCGAGAAGCCGCTGATCGAGGGCCAACTTGCATTTCTAACTGCCGAGATCGGCGCGCATGCCGGACTGCCATCGTATGGGCTGCAAAACCTGATAGAGATGAAAGTTGGCAACGTCACCTATCAACTTCCACCTCTGCCGAAGGACGTGCAAGCAAACGAGCCCATCGTAACAGTATTCCATGTAGATGAAGGGTTTATGACTCAACTTCGCGAAAGCTTAACTGTCTTCTTGGCGTCGGAGGAAACAGCATAATGAACGACCAAGAAAAGGCTTTTTTCGAGCGTATCGAGAAATTGAAACAAGCCATGGCGGAGATTATGCCAGGCACGGAAGCCGAACGTGAGATCGGCAATCTGTGTCGAAAGTTGTCGACCATCTACCGAGATGTGCGCGAGTTGTCGCATAACAAGCGTAGCCCGATTGTGGTGATTGCGTCAAAATCGGCGGTGGACGCCCGCTGGGTCGTGTCTGCTTTACGAAGGGCGATTAGCGAAGAGCTTAGTGGACAACCGATAGCTCTGGTCGAAAACCTCGAAGGTTTTGGTCCCGTCCGGCCCGATTGGTTCCCACGCCAGAGTCCGTTTGAGGCAATCGAGAGGGGCGTTTGGAATGGAACACCACCTTGGTCTTGTCTCGCGATAGATCCAAGCAAAACGGATCGTGTGGATGCGGACGTCGTGCTGTACTTGGTAAAGTTCGAGGACTTGCAAACAGATGCGGCAGTTCGGACGATCAAACCGTTGGAGGGAATTCCTATTATACCGATCATCTTGGATGTGACTGACAAAGGCAGCCAGGATGTTGAGGCGTTTGTTGGTCGATTGACAAGGGCGCTGGGTTCCAACCCTTGTCGCCCGAGGCTTGAATTCCCCAACTACCAGGACAAGCGAACGAAGGCTTTGATTGGCGAAGCAGAGCGTGAGATATGGACTCAATGCCAGGGATTGATCGACGTGAGCGAGAGCAAGCGAAGGCAGATTCAGACTGAGCGTTGCGACGCGATCGTGCAGCGACTGGATACGGAATCTCGCAACATTCTTCGTAGCTCGGACTTTGAACAGGTGAATGAGTCCATCCGCGATTTGACGAAGAAGGAGAAGCAAGTTTTGAAGACGCAGACAATGAATTGGATTTCAGGGAGTTCAGATTTGCGAATACCAATCCGAATTCGATTGCGTTTGATCGCTTGCGAAATAACACCAATCTTATGTTTTCCGTTTCGATCGGTGCTAGGGGCACTCGCTTTGACGACGGGCGTCTGGGATCGTGTCGCGATGGCTATGCTGGGCAGTCCAGTAGCATTGGCATTGGCGGCGTATCAAACCGGTGGCCAGCTGTGGCGGAACCGCAATTCGTTACAAGAATTGAATCAGAACGCTGGGAATCAATTTAGTCGCAGTGTGGTAGCCGATTTGATTGACCCGCTAGCCCAGACGAGGCGAGCGATAACGATTCGAGTGCCGGGAAGCCAAGCCCTTTCCAAAATTGATCGCGATGATATTCAGGTTCGTGGAGCCGAAACACTGCTCCACGATGTGAGAAGCATTCTTGATGAAAGATGTCGCAAGCGAACACCCGGCAAATCGGTGTTGACTACATCAGTTGTTTGCACGGCGATTTTTGCTGTGCTGGCCTCAGGTCCAATTATCGCGTTGTACGCCGACTACGTGAGACCGCTCGTCGATGTGTGGTTGGGACGCAGTGATGGGATCACCTCGTTTCCACTGCCCGAGGTTGCGAAGATATTCACAGGATTCCTGCTTGGCGTTCTTCCCGGGGTTATTGGCGGCATGATCTTGCTCGCCTACCTCACTCGGAAGGAGGTCATCGAGCAACTAACTGACGAAATTCACAGTTCGATTCACGACCGAATTGAAACGATGATCAGGGATGACTCGCTGAGACTAGAAGGACTCGACGACTCATTTTGCCGAATCCGGTTTCTTAACGGAATCATGGAGAACGGCGAAATAGCGGCCGCTGATCGATTTGATAAAATTTGAACCCTCGGGAGGGGGGCAGAAAAAATTCTTGACATGCACCGCACAAGTGATATCTTAATGTTCAAGAGGAGCAACAACTCTGCCCCGTTCTGCTCCTCATGTGCCCTGTAACGACTACCTGCCCCGGTCGACAGGGTTTTTTTATCGACTTCGAACTCTCCATTTAAACAGTTGTTTCCGAAACGTAAGTCTCTATCCCTTACACATCGAAGTCCCCTAAGTTTGTTTGGCTAGTTCAAAATCGAAATGACGCTATGGTCAGCGCCCCAGAGAGCGCTTTTCAAAAGTACTGTTTTTGTTGAGTCTTTCTCTCATAATAATCCTTATAAACTCGATCGTTTTCGTTCCTGATGAGGCGGCAATTCACGATGGCCTACAATGTTGGGGGGCTGAGATTTCCCAACCCGTGTCGGTAAAAATGCACGAAGTCTGGTTTTGTTTTTCTTCGCGGCGAACTGCGAATTGCCAAGAGAATTTTTGTCTACGGGATTGTTGACTTCGGATGGGCCAATCGTTAGCTTTTGAAACAAGTGGCCTCTGACAAGAGGTCGAGGTGGTTTCAGGCTGGTGAAAAATCGATGGGGTGCGAGGGGAATGTCATGTTGCGAATTCTGAGGCAACTTTCTGTGCTGAAGCGTTTCAAGGCTATATGGAATCGTTTGGTCGTCGCCAGAAAACGACGTCAATTTCGTATCGCTCTTTTTGAAACGCTCGATCGTCGGGAAGTGATGACGGGTGTTCCGTTTGAGCTCGTTAGGGATATCAACGCGAATACAGCGAACGCCGAAGTTCGCAATCTAGCCAACGTCGACGGCGTAGTTTATTTCTCTGCCAATAACGGAACCACTGGAAGTGAACTTTGGCGAACGGATACTTCCCAGGGCGCCGTCCAGGTAAAGGATATTCGACTTGGATCAGCCAGTTCAAACCCAAATCAATTTACGAACGTCAATGGAACCGTTTACTTCGTTGCGAACAATGGAACGCATGGTTCAGAAATTTGGCGGACGGATTCGTCGCAAGGCGCCGTGAGGGTAACGGATATAAATTCCGGCGACGGCCATTCGATGCCAAAGAATCTTGTCAACCTGGCAGGTTCGCTCATTTTCGTTGCAACTGACGACGTAGGGGAAACAAGTCTTTACAAGAAGACTGGCAGCTCCGCACCCACGGTACTGATGGGCGGACTTTCGAACGCCAACAACCTTACAGAGGCAAATGGATTCGTCTATTTTACTATCGACTCAGACACAGTCGGAAACGAACTCTGGCGAACAAATGGCACCATTGCCGGGACCGCACTCTTTGACGATATAAGATCGGGAGCTGACTATGGCGATATTCCTTATAGTTCGACTCCCGAAAACCTTGTCAATGTTAATGGCGTTTTGTACTTTTCTGCAAGCAACGATATTGACGTCAATCTCTTTCGGGTAACGGCGACGGGTTCACAAGCCGAGCTTGTGGAGGTCTACCCGCCAGACCCAGAGACAAATGACTGGATATCAAGTGATCCCGATGCTCTTACCAATGTCAACGGAGCCCTCTTCTTCTCCGCCACAAACGGTGAAAGCCCCAGAGAACTTTGGCAGGTGCCAAGTTCGCCCAATGCGACTTCGACTGCTAGTAAGGTTTCCTTCAAGAGCCATCTAACCGGCGCTGTATCGGATAAAAGTCCAATGCATCTGGCGAACGTCAACGGCAAGCTCTATTTCCAGACAACCGCCACGCCAGTCCCAGCAGACTCAAGCGTTCCCTCAGTCCCGGCACCGTTCGACTTACATTGGTTATCAGACGGCACCTCCGGTGGAACGGTACCGATGACAGCGTTCGATGTTCTCGACTCTGGCTTTTCTTCGTCGAATGACTTTGAATTTATTGTTGCAAACAATTCCCTCTATGTTCCGTACTCGGATGGCAAAAGCGGGACCGAACTATGGAGGATGAATGTCGATTCGATTCCATTCGGTGTGGCGAAATCAAAGACTCTCGACGGATTCAGCGAGCAGATTCTGAATCCAACGGACTTTGGAATTTTAGATCCAATGTCGGGGGTCCACTCCGTCCGCTTGGTAACCCTTCCCGACGCAATCGATGGCCAAGTTAGGCTGTACGATGACGGCGGGGCCGCGTTCGAGATTGTTAGTCCAGGAACATCCATCCCGTATGCGAAAATAGCCGGTTCGCAGCTTCGCCACAAACCTAGCGGAAGCATCGAAAGTCTGCCGACAGTTCCTCTCGGATTTCAGCTACAAAACATCAACGCTACTTCACCCTCAAATCCGCTCCTAGACCCAACACCGCGAAGTTTGGTCTTCAGCTTTATTCCGGATTCAAAGCCGCTTACCGAAAATTTTTCGAGAGTAATCGACACGAATGCCATCTACCAATTTAAGAAATCGGACTTCCCGTTTTCTGACCCTGGAAATGCCGTTCCAAACGAAATCGATGCCATTCGATTGATTGGTTGGAGATCGCAATTGAATCGAGAACTTTTCCTGGATAACGTACCCATTGTTTTGCCAGTCGAGTCCGGCGTTATGGACGAGTACATCGCCACCGACTGGATTTTAGCTCAGAGTATTCAACGCTTGCAGTTTCGGCCAAGCAGTGGCGTGTCAGCTGCTAGTTTCGGCTTCGACATTCGTGATACCGGGAGCACTCTGTTCGGCGGAGAAAATATCAGTACGCCAGCAACGTTTTCCTATTCGGTCCAAGGAGTAAACCAACCGCCCGACGGAAGAAATGCCGTGTTTGAGATTTCGGAAGACGTCCCATACGTCCTCCGAGAAGAAGACTTTGGGTTTCGTGACGAACATGATATTCCTCGAAACGCTTTTAAGTCTGTCGTCATCACCACAGTTCCATCAAGCAACGATGGCGACTTGCTATTTGATGGCGACTTGGTAGCGCCAGGCGATGAAATCGACGTACATGGAGGAATTGATCAATCTCGACTGACGTTTCTCCCGCGGGAAAACCGGAACGGAGACGGGCTTGGACGCTTTACTTTTCAAGTCCGTGATGACGGTATAGAAGCCATCGGGAGTCCGCTCGACCCAGTTGCCAACTTTGCATATTTCAATATTGCAAGTGTCAATGACGCCCCTCGCGGATACGGAAAAACCATGTCCGTAGTCCAAGGGACGACATTATCATTCGAGCCGTCTGACTTTGGATTCGAAGATCTTATTGATGGTAACCAATTCCGAGGTGTGCGAATCGCACAACTCCCGCCCGAAGAACATGGCTCACTTCGCTTGTTCGGAGCACGTGTTCGAACCGGACAAGAAATTCCCGTTGACTCAATCACTCACCTAACTTTTTCGCCATCGAACAAAGCGAGAGATGATTACGAAACCGAATTTCGCTTTGCTGTCCTGGACGACGGAGGGACGAATCAGGGTGGTCTTAACTATGATCAAACGGCTCGAGCGATTTCTTTGGCGGTTGAAACCAGCGATTTGACTCGTGCCCCAGGCAGATCGGCAATCGCCAACCTTGTTTCCGACATAAATTCTGGCGACAGTAGTTCCGATCCAAGATGGCTAACAAACGTAAACGGAACGCTCTATTTTTCCGCTTCAGATGGCCAGTACGGGGAAGAACTGTTCAAGTCGAATGGGACGCGTGGTGGCACGACCCTAGTTAAAGATATTTCTGTCGATGGTAGTTCACATCCATCTTGGCTGACAAACGTGAATGGAAACCTCTTTTTCGTCACGGAAATTCCAGAGGGAGGAAGCCAACTTTGGAAGTCCGACGGAACAGATTCAGGCACAGTTCTCGTCGGAAGTTTTCCGGCAGATAGTGGTCAACCCTCGCTCGCATGGCTAACCAATTTCAATGGGCAGCTATACTTCACGGCGTATACATACTCCTGGGGAACCGAGCTCTGGCGTCTTGATAGCGTTTCCAATTCGCTGGATCTCGTCGCCGACATTGATCCAGATGAAAGTTCCAATCCAACTGAATTGGTCGTCGTAGACGATACGCTTTATTTCGCGGCCACGACTGCATCAAATGGAAACGAATTGTGGTCTCATCAAAAGAATCAGCAGGGTGCCTTTTTAGTCGCCGATCTGACACCCAACCAAAGTTACTACTATTCCGAAGACCGGACGATAACACGCCCGACCTTCGACTACTACGGATACCTATCGGGCTATGAAGAATATACTTATCCGGTTTCCGGCTATCGAACCCGCATCGGCAGTGGATCCCCTCGTGGTCTGACCAATTCCAATGGGACGCTTTTCTTTGCGGCGGAAACACCTGCGCAAGGTCGCGAACTGTGGAAAGTCGCTGATCAAGGTCCTGAGCTTGTATACGATACATTGCCATTTAACCGCATCATCAGTCCGGGACTTTCGCTACCTGTCAACAGCGGTTCTCCAGATCAACTGACCAACGTTGATGGGGTCCTCTTTTTTTCAGCCGAATCGAGTTCGGGACGCGATCTTTGGAAGTCGGACGGAACTGGTACTGGAACCTTGAAGGTCAAAAGTATCACTGCTCCGCCGAGCGGAACATCTACGTTTGGCAATAGCTTTAATCCAGGGGCGCTAAGAAACGTCAATGGCTTACTCTATTTTACCGCCCGAACTCCAGGACAAGGACAAAACATTTGGGTCTCCGATGGAACGTCCGCTGGTACGCGGCCTCTACCACCTGAGGAAAATCCTGGATTCGGTTCGACATTGCCAGCAGACCTTCTGGAAATTGATGAGACGTTCTACTTTCCGCGCCTTCAGTCCGGCACCGGTCAAGAGCTTTGGAAGATTGTTCCAAATCACGCGCCGAGAGGTCTCGGCAGATCTGTCACAATAAGCCATGACACGCCGTATAAGTTCTCGACGAAGGACTTCGTGGTCGACGACTGGCACGACTCAAATGCTTTGATGAGCGTTATCATCGATTCCCTGCCTGAAGAAGCGAAAGGCAAGTTAACGATCACAATTGCCGGAAAGATGCGTCCAGTTTTGGTCAACGACGAGATTTTTGTTCGTGACATTGATTCCCTTCGTTTTGAACCAAGCTCAACTTATGAACGCAATTCGATGGCATTCTTTCGATTTCGTGTTCGTGATGATGGAGGACGCTTGCTCGGCGGTGAAGATCTTGACCAAATTGCGGACAGTTTCGTCATAAATATTTCTAAATCTGGAAATTCGCAGCCGGTTAACGATAACCCGGCCGTAACGCTTGTTAAGGATATTTTCGGGGGGATATCTGGCTCTGATCCAAAATGGTTCACCGACGTTAGTGGAACGCTCTATTTTGTCGCAACGGATCCGGTAGCTGGTAGAGAGCTATGGCGTACAGACGGTACGACGTTAGGAACGTTTCGCGTTCGCGATTTGAAATGGAATGGTAGCTCGAATCCATCCAACCTGTTGAACGCGAATGGGACACTCTTTTTTATGACCCAGCGACAGAGTGGCGGAAGCGATCTTTGGCGGACGGATGGAACATCAATTGGAACAAACCGAGTCTTTGAATTTCCGTTCTATTACGATTTCAGCGCGATTGATTCGCTTACCAACCTGAATGACAAACTCATCTTCAGTGCTTATACACAGCAATACGGTACAGAGCTATGGATTTCCGATGGCACAACCAACGGTACACATCTACTAAAAAACATCTCCCTGGAAAGCGGATCAAATCCATCCGAGTTCACACAAGTTGGCAATCGGCTCTATTTCGCGGCAACTAGCGACACGAATGGACGCGAGCTTTGGACGTCCGACGGTACGATTGACGGCACGTTTATGGTCGACGATCTTCGCGGAAATTGGGGCGAGCCTCGCTACGGATACGAGACTCGCTACGATCCGGAAATTGGTTACTTCGACTACCCGATATCCTACGAAGTTACTGTTATTGGTGACTCGAACCCATCGGACTTAACGAACGTTAACGGAACTTTGTTTTTTACGGCATACTCCAAGCAGAATGGACGCGAACTTTGGAAGGTTTCCCCGAACAACACACCTTCCTCTCTTGAGATCGAGTTGGTCGCAGACATCAATCCGACGGGCGACGACGAGAATTATCCGTTTTCGGAAAGCTCAAACCCTAGTAGCCTAACGAACGTTGGAGGAACGCTCTTTTTTGCAGCGGAGACACTCGAGAACGGAAGAGAGCTTTGGGCATCAAATGGCTTCGCTTCGGGGACGTTCCTAGCGGCTGACCTAAATGGCATTGACACTTACGACCCGGACGGTCGTTTGGTCATTGGAAGTTCAAATCCAAGCGAATTGTTTAACGTAAACGGAACTCTTCATTTCAACGCTTTTGATCTCGATAACGGACTGGCAATTTGCACTGCCAAACCTGTCGCAGGTTCATTGCAGGTTATCGCCGGAAGACTATCTAACGACCGAAATCCAGGATTCGGGCAAATTTTTCCAAGTCACTTCCTAAGCGTCCAAGGAACACATTACTTTACCTTGGCAAATAGCGAATATGGAAATGAGCTCTATCGGTTCGATACAAACCAAGCTCCCAACGGCGTGGACCAATCGCGGTCGATATTGAATACGCAGCCCCATTCGCTTTCGATTGCCGATTTTACATATACCGATACTCCGGCAAATCCTAACCGACGCTTGTTGTCCATCAAGTTGACGAACCTGCCTGTTGGCACGTCGGGACGCTTGCAAATAGTTCTCTCCGGCGATAACTTTCGAGACGTCACAGAGGGTGAGGTCGTCAACGAACACCAGCTCTCCACGCTTCGATACGTGCCGAACGCGACTGCGTTGCAAGATTACACCGCTTCCTTCCGATTTGCGGTGCGCGATGCCGAGGGAACTTTTCTAGATGGGAAAGATATCGATGCGTCTCCGGCGAACTTTACCTTCCATGTGAAGGCCGTGAATCAAGCACCGGTTGGATTCCACGAAACGCGAACTCTAGCACGAACATCCATTCCTTATCAGTTCAGCATCACAGACTTCCGATTGCAGGGCGTTCAGAGTAACCCAGCCAACCAACTGAAGTCGATTCGAATCGAGAGCTTGCCGACAACGACCATAAACGGCGTCACGTCGCTCGCAGGCGTCCTCAAACTACGCGAATTGTCCGGATCGATGGAGTACGTCGAAAATGAAATCCCACTTGGTCGAGAGATTTCGGCCAACGAAATACCGAACCTTCGGTTCTATCCCACGCTCAGCCGTTCTAAAAGTTCCTTCAATGTGACCTTCAGTTTCCGAGTTCGTGACCGCGGTGGAGTACTCGATGGCGGAAAGGATTTAGCCTTCCAAAGCAATAGTTTTACTTTCAATATTCCCGCGAACACGACACCGAACACGGCACCCGATTTTTCGACCCTCAGGTATCGTGAAACCGACTTGTTGTTCACGCCACGAATCACAGTTTTGGAAGATCAACTGAGCGAACCTCTCGTCCTAGAAATCCAGGACGATGATACGCTAGAGCCGGAATGGAAGTTTACATTTACTTCTTCGAATCCTAGCTTGCTCGCCGCCGATAGGATCGCTGTTGTTGATCGGCCATCGTTCGATACCCCTGAGAGCTCGCCAGCTAATGTCACGCCTGACGGGAAAATCCGTGTTCGATTTCTTCCTTACGCGAATCAAACCGGTACGTCGGTTATCACAATCAGCGTTAGCGATGGACTTCACGTAACGACGCGATCCGTGACTGTTACAGTAGTTCCAGTCAACGATCCGCCTTTTGCTTACGGCGATGTCAAAGCAATTGAAAACTATCCTTCCACGCCTGTCGCGATTCGATGGGAGGATTTCCACTACCAAGATATCGACGAAATCTATGACCCAGTGCTTACACTGGTTGTACCTCCTTCGGTGGAACTCTACAACATTGCCGATCAAACCGCTCCCCTCCCGCTTTCCGGAAGCTTGGAACTCGGCGCAGATCCGTCGGACCCTCAATCGACTTCGGTTGTCTTGGCGGCAGGATCGCAAGTATCGCGTGCTCAGATCGTACGTCGAGGCCTGACGTATGTTCCTGCTTCTATAGCGACGCCGCCTCGTCATGTCAGTTTCGTTTTTAAGATCGAAGACGAGCAAAGCTCAACGATCCCAACCAAACTTTCAATCTTCTACAAGCTTGATAACAACGATAAACGGCTTGGTTTTGCTGATCCACCCATCCGCGAGATCGCTCGAAACGCAAAAACACTCCTCGACTATACATTCGAATTTCAAGCAGACTTTTTCTTCCGAGAAAAACCCACAACGATCGGGCCTCCAAATCCTGAAGACTTTGATCGTGTCTTCGTCGAATTTTATAAGGGGGAAGAAGCTCCTGATGAAAACACGACTCCGGACGCGGTCGAAGAGATCACCGAGCGGTTTAGAAAGTACGTCTATGATCCCGGATTCCTTCCTCGTGAACTGAACCTTGGACCCGATGAAGCCGGATTCCAGCTCTACTATCGCTTGAAAGTAAACGACCTTCCTGTTGCTTCGCCAAAAACGAAACAAGAATGGCGTTACTGGAACGAGAAGGCGTCACCTGTCACGGAATCCGATCTCGTCCTTCGCCCAAAAATGATCTTGGTTTCAGCTCTTGACCCTTCCAAACCTGCTTATATCGATCACTTTCGCGTAGGTCTCGATGGACTAATATCCAATGAAGATAATGTCGTCGTCGAGTTCCACCATGGTTCGGAAACGCCCGCCGACTCTGATCCGCCAATCGGAAGTGTTCGCATTTTTGCACCTTCGCGTTCTTTGTTCTATCGCCCCTCGGATTTTGACCCGAGTTTCACCGATCGCGAAGGACTTACCACCATCTACTATCGATTGGTGCGCAACGGTGTCATCGAAGATCTAGATACCACCTCCGATTCGACATGGCGATCGTACGAGTTCAATCAAGCGACCTATCCATCACTAACGGCCTCGATCGAAGATGCCGATTTTGAACCGATTGCTCCAGCTTTGTCGAGTGATTTGTCGCCAGTTGGTTGGTTTCGCGGAATTGTCCGAGAACCGGGGCCAATTGAAGAGAACGATAGTTCTTCAGTCGGTAGTTTTACAGTCGACTTGCGACTAGGTACCGATCCACTCGCACCAAAGCAGACGTTCACGACCGACGCAAAAGGAGAGTTTGTAGTTCGATTGGACCAACTTCCTTCCGACAAGGTTGTAACGTATCGAGTACGACGTTTTGAAGATGAGTCTGGCGAAGTTCGAACGCCATGGAAAACGCTCACCGTGACGTTCAAGCCAGTTTCGTTACCCAACGACCTTATCATCGAATTGAAATCCCCACTTGCCGATGCGATGCTCAATCAGCTAGTCGCCACGACATACGATTCAACGATAAAAGGGCGACTGACGCTGAGTTCAGACTCGAACGTGTCCGTCTACGTCGAACTCACCATTAACAACAGCCCGGAACCGACAAGGATACTTGTTGATGAGAACGGACATTTTGAATACTCGGTCCGCCCGGCTTTGCTTGGAAGCAATGCGGTCCTGGCGCGGGTTACGGCGTTTGATAGCGTCTCGGGAAATTGGCTTTACGCAAGCGATTCTATCGGAACTGCGTTAACTTGGGGTCTAGACTTTGAATTGCTAAGCCGACCAGTCCCTGCTTTCCAACTCTCACTGCATAGCGACGATGGAGCAAGCAATCAAGATCGTCGTTCATCAAACGTAAAACTCGATGGTTTGATCGATTCGCTCGATGACGCAGCAGACAGCTTCGATCGATACTCGGTCGAATTTTTCATTGGTTCGGACACTCAGGTCGTTGCTGTTCGAAAGCCTGATTCTTTGGGCCGATTCACGTACACTCCACCAATTTCTGCCGATGACCAGACTTCCGTCACGATCAATGCTCGACTTATCCGATGGAATCCGTTTTTCAAAGGGTACGAACACAGTTCTACCTCGATCGAGATCACAAGGCTTTCCCGGGTAAGTCAGCCTATTGCGATTTCGAATATGCGGCTAACAGAAGACAACGGAGCGAACTCTACGGACCATCGTTCTTCCCGAATTACCATTCAAGGCGCTGTTGGGCAAGGGAGTTACAGCACCACCAGTCGAATTCGTTGGAGCCATTCGATTGAAGGGAACGTCGAAGGGGATTTCTTCACCGATAGTCGCGGCAAATTTCAGTTCTCGCCATCAGGGCTCACTCCCAACGTATCCCAGACCGTTTATCTTCAAGCCTCACACTACGAACCGCGAATTCGCCAAATCGTTAGCAGCGATTGGGTTCCTTTCGAATTTACGTATGAGCCGACCACAAACCAACCGCCCCTGACAACTCAACTGCGACTTATAAGCGATACGGGGTTGGAAGGAGATTTTACGACCCTCAATCCAACAATCTTCGGTCAGGTAAGTAACGACGGTTCTGCATCACGACTTCCCATCGAGATCGATCTCGACGGCAACGACGGATTGGATCGAGCCGACGTGACTATTTTTACCGATCCTCAAGGGACATTCTTATACACGCCAATCTATTCGACATTTGGTAGTAAAACCGTTAAGGTCCGAGCCGTTGAATTTAGTCAGGCGAACGGAAGTGAGATTGTAGGAGCATGGACGTCCCTGGCGTTTGTACTCCAGACTGCATCGAACAACGAACCAGTGGTAATCCGGGATGTGACCTTCGACGATCTTGCCATCGATTCGGAGTCGCGCCTTCAAAGCCCCACGTTGTACGGTCGGATTACGAACGACCAACAATTGGACGGGCATTTTGTTGAGGTAGATCTCGACGGTAACGATGTGTCGACCGACTGGACCACAACTACCGATCGTCAGGGGCGTTTCCGCCTTCCACTCACAGGGCTCCCTGAAGGTTCCTTCACACTTTCAGTGCGTATTCGAGAGTTTGATAACGTTACGCGAAAGTGGATCATCGGATCTGACTTTGTCTATTCAGACGTCCACGTTGATCAGTCCGCAATTGCTGTCAATGTGCCAACACTTCAACTTACCAACGATGATGGTGAATCGGCAAGTGATCGTATTACGACCGACCCGCGTTTAATGGGGAACGTAGATCGAAGCGATCATCCAGGAAATGCCTTTGTCGAACTCGATTTTGACAGTGACTTCACGGCGGATTTATTGCTTCGCGTTCAGTCGAACGGCACTTGGTCATTCCCAGGTAACGGTTTGTTACCGAGCAGCAGCAATATTCAAGTTTCCGCTCGAACCAGAATTGAAGCGAATGCAGGGGAATTGCATTTCAGCCCGTGGTCTAGCGAGCCTAACGGGCTTCCATTTTCGTTTACGTTATTACCGTCAGCGAATCCGTCACTTGCCATTACTGATCTTGTATTGGAAAACGATACGGGATCTTCGGCGACCAATGATCGAAGCACTTCGATTCCGAGAATTCGAGGAACGGTGGTTGGCGCTTCAACGAGTTCGACGACCAACGTTTCCTATGACCTCGATGGTGACGGCAGCGTCGACGGCTCTACGGTCGTCAATAACGGCCAATTTATCGTCCAACTCGATACGGCCAAACTTGGCAATCAACGCTTACTGTCCGTCGACTTCGCCCCATCGATTGGAAGCCAATCCCCCGGTAGCGGTTGGAAAAGGTTTAGCTTTGTCTATTCGACCGACCCCGATGGTCCAGCAGCCCAGCAATTGGTCGATCTGATGGAACTGGTTGAACAGTCGCAGCTTGAGACAACACTTAACGGTACGAATGCACGAATCAACCGACTTAACATTGATCGACAATCGGACAGAGTACTTGACACTCAATCGTCGTCAGCAAATGCTCAGCGCAATGCAGCCATTCGCCAAGCCGAGTCTCAAGTCAAAGCCGCACAGCTAGAAGCTCAAAGCGATCTTCAAGCCGCCCTGGTTGTTGCCGGATACGCCTTTCAGTCGTCGCTTGCCACGTTTCCTGGAGACACGCAGAGTTACAACTTCCAAGCTTTTTCGCTTCCAGATCTACCCGACTATGGCCTTGCGGTCATACCGGATGACAGCACACAGCCCAAGTTGCGACTTGCGATTCCAACCTATTCAGGCCCCACCCTTGATATTGAGCAAGACGAAACATTCCTCGACTTGAGGCAGGCTGCAAGGGACGAATTGGAAGGAATCGAACGGAGTTCGAAAGAATTGAAGGAGGAAAAAGATCGCGATGTTCAACTAGCCTTTTCGAATCAAGTCAACCTTGCCGACCGTCGGCGCAAAGAAGCCTTTCGCCTTGCTGATCTTGCTTACACGAAGGCGCTCTCGGAAACAATCCCCGACGAATACTCAGAAAAACTTAGGGTCTATCGCGAAAAATCTAACCAAGCATGGAATGACGCAACGGAAGTTGCGTGGAAACTTTTCAACGACGTTTGGACCAGAGATGGGCTCCTCTACCACAACGAAGACTACTACAACTTCCTTGCAAGCCTCAGCGTTTATCAGGGACGTTGCAGTGAATTGGGCTATTGTAACGATACTCCAGCCACTGGTCTTTTTGAAAGACTTGTATTGACGCACGGACACCTCGTCGCGCATCAAACCGTGGAGCCTCTCATCACAAATCGCACCGCCGATGCCGAGAAGCGATTCGAAATGGACTCGCTTAATACGCATAGAGATGTGATTTCGGTTTTCGCGCAAATGTGGAATGCGACCAATAGCGAGTATGCCATCGCGCTCAACTCAATACCTGAACATCATCTTAAGATATTTCTACGACAAATCGCAGCGACGATTGATCGCCTATATGCTAAAGCTGAAGCTGATAAGGTTTTTCGCGAATTCGTCGCCATTGAGAAAAACACTCGCGACGCGAAGGTTGTTGAGCATGAACATGAACGAAATCAGGCGGTTGCCAATGCGCAACGCAACCTGGACATGAAGATTGTCGACGGCAAGAAAGCAGCTCTCGATGTATGGCTCGTCAAAGAAAGAGAATCGCTGGGCGGTTCATCAAACTGGCTTGACTACCAAGAAAAATTGATAGTACGTGGACATCTACGTGACGAAACGGTTGCAAACGCCGATGATATCTATCGACAATCGTCGGTCGAGGAACGGTATAAACGAGATAAACAGGTGGTTCAGTTGCAATTTAGTCGAGACAAAGATGTCTCGAAGACCATCGATGACCACGATTTGCTGCGAATCGGAGGACAAGAGAGCTATCTTCGTAGTCAAGCAAGCATTCGCATCGGGAACGAGTATTCGCTTAATGCAGCTCAGGCGAATCTTCGAAAAAAACAGATTGCCGCACGCAAGGAGTATGAAGACTCGTATCTCACCGCTGCGAAGGATTTTGTTGGCCTACGAATCGAACTTCGACGCGGATTTGAACTCGAAGAGTCAGCCGCTTGGCAAGATTCGGGAGACATAACTAAGTTGATTCTTCCTTCCTCAGTTCTCTCGTCTAGCTTCGAGGCATACTTCCGCGATGAATCATCCGCTACCAATGCTTTCAAATTAGCAACAAATGTTGATCGCATTTCAAAATACCATGGAGACGTTGGTGATGCGCTCGATCGCGCACATTTGAGTATCAGCGACCAAGCTTTCACGCATGACAAGGGTTTGAGCGAGAATTTGCACAATACGCAAGCTTCGATTGCCTCGCTCGATTCAGAACAGACGGTAGAAATCGCTGACCTTGACCGCAAGCTGGCCCATGATGTCGCCGATGCAGATTTTAGGTTGGCTCAAGACGTGTCAGCCAAGAATCGCGTTCGCGCTGATGTATCAAACAAAGCGATTCAAGACGCAGAAGTAGAGAATGCTATTGCACAATCCGAATACCTTCACGACGAATCCTTTGACTATTATTTGGCGACCATCGATGAACTTCAGTTCATAAACACTCCCTGGAGCCAGTATCAAATTAACCTCGCTCACAGTGAATTCACTCGTGCTTCGCGCGAAGGGATAATTGCGATTGACCTGGCTAAAGATATGAGAACGGCAAATTTGCGATCGAGCCGCGCCCTTTCCAAAGCTGGCAAAGATTTGAGTGACAAACAAGAAAAATCTAATCGAGACTATTCCTATGAGATAGCCGACGCGAAATACATATATGCTGCAGGCGATGCTCATTTCCAGCTTATTGCGGACCATGCACGAGCAGAAGCAAGTTTTGAAACGGCCCTTGCTAGGACACGACGTGACATGCGAAACGAAGATTTCCTCCATGGATCAGGTTTGTGGAACGAATCCCAAAAGTCGGGCTATAACGGGTTGCGATTCTTCCTGAATCGAGAGCTCAATGGAGCGTATGCGAAGGCGAACAACGAAACGGGAACTTTTCTCCTGAAGAGTTTTTCTCATTTAACACTCAAGCTCAACGATCACTACAACAACAACAAGAACTTGCTAAATCGAGATGATCCGTTGGTCATGTTCAGCGGTGACCTAGGGCCTGCCGTCGAGGAATATGTCCGAAATCATCCGACGAATGACAATCCTGTTTCGAAAATTGAAGCTGACCATCAGGAAAAGCTGGATCAGGCTAACGAGCTCGATCAAATTCCTCAGCTTGCCGAATCTTTTCGAAGCAGTGTCGAAATGAGTCGTATTTTTCGCGAGTTAGACTATTGGGATGAAAAGCGACAAGACGAGTTCGATGGAAAAATGTCGGTCGTTCATCTTGACTACGCGAAGGACGTTTTCGGGGCGGAAACCGGTTTTGCGGATAGACGCCTCAAACAAAAGTCTGGTTTTGCCTTAGCCCGAGCAATCGCTAGCGTGCGACTCGCTTCTGAGCAACTCGATGCAGACCTCGACTATGGACGCGAGTCGCTTAATGCGCAAAAGAATTTGGACGTTGAAAAGGTTTAAGCCCGAGCAAAGTTTGATTAATCATAGAATAAAACATAAATAGATGATCGCCACTAACGC
>JANOAI010000339.1:0-2908 GCA_031411055.1 Pirellulaceae bacterium | reverse complement strand
CCCCCCCCCCCCCCCCCCCCCCCCCCCCCGACACTGGGAGAACGGCGACACTGGGAGAACGTCAGGCGGGCTACGGTCCAGTTCTGCGAATGGGTCGCCAAAGTGGTTCCACGGAACCGCTCGACGAATTCGATCCGCGATCGGCAGAAGAACGGCTTGTTCGATCGCGCGTATCTTGAGCCACACGAGCCGGCTGTGGGAAAGAGTTACGACGATCCGCGATCATCGAAGAAGACGGTGTGCTGTCGCCACGGCTGTTAAGCTGTGCTTTCAGCTTGGCAGCCAACTTCTCGGTTTCGGCCTGCTGTTGGAGCAACCGAGTTCGATCTGCTCGTAACTGTTCGACTTCTTTCTTTTGCGACCGGAACTCGCTTAGTAGTCGTTCGTTCTCGATTTGCGATTGCTTCATACGTCCTAAAATAGGACCGTTTTGACAACCGGTTGTGCAAGTAATCCACGCAACGACGCATAGCCCGAATCGGGTGCGAAAAAACGGCTTGCTAGCATTCTTAGATCGAAGCACGGACTAAACTCCACAATCCTTCCATGGACTGCGGTAGCAGATATCAAATCAGCAACCTTGAGCCAAGATCAGTCATAGCTCGACACGCCCGCGATTTGCTCCTTTTTCAATGGCACCCAGGATCCGGTGGGTTTCTACGGCAATCAACAGAGATTGGCGGAAGTAAGTCAAATTCGGATCTTCGGGGGCTTCGCCTAGCGTGGCATTCGAACAGGTTTCGATCAGGGCGACTTCTTGAAAACAGTCCACGCCATGGACTTCCCCACGTGCTTTGCCGGCGGCTGCGTGAACCCAGAAACGAGGCTGTGCTAGATTCCATGGCCGAAGAAAATCGTCGCAGATCCAAGAGGCTTGGGTACCGGCGATTTCGATCCATTTGCGACCCGCGGCATCAAAACCACAATCCCAATGCGCGATCGCTCCGTTATTCAATTCGGCTAACACTTGCACATGACTCCAAACACCATGTTCTTTTGCACCGACGGCATGAACGGCAACGCATGACAATCCTGTCAGCCAAAGTGTTGCGTGTACGCAATACCAACCAAGATCCAAAAGGCAACCGCCGCCTAGCTCAGCATGCATGCGATGATCTGGGCCTCGATGAAAAATCTCACCGAAGGAACAAGCAATCGTGATGCGCCGCAATTCGCCAAGTTCATTCGAATGGACAATCTGTCGCGCGGCTTGCGTACGTGGATGATACGGGTACGCCGTTGCTTCAACCACCAATCGGTCCGTTTGAATTGAAGCGTCTAGTATTTCTCGTGCCTGTTGATAATCCAAGCAGAGTGGCTTCTCGCACAGAACGTTTTTTCCCGCTTCGAGACTTCGAAGGGTCCATTCGTGGTGCAAGCTTGGCGGTAACGCGTTGTAGACCCAATCGATCGTGGGATCGTCGACTAAGGCTTGGTAGTTTCCAAAGGCTCGGATTACTGAGTCATCTTTCCGTTTCGCATGACTCCATTCTTGAGCCCGGTTGAGTTCTCTGCTGGCGACGGCGACTAACTCGTTATTCGAGGCGGCTTTTACCGCGTCGGCCATCCGGTTCGTAACGCGACCAGTCCCCAAAAACCCCCAACGATTCGCGATCATCCATTAGCCTGCATTTCGTTTTCGAGCATCTTCGATGTGTGACAAAAGATAGACCTGTCCTCGATTGCAACCTGGGCAACCTTCGGCTGCTTTGACCCATGTGGCTGGCGATTCCAGATTCCCATCCCAAAACGGCCACGTTCGGCATTGTATGGGGCGCGAGTCGTAGACCATACAAGTGCGTTTTTGTGGGTCGAGAAAAATGCAATCGCCGTCGGAGTATTCGACCAGACTTTCGCGCGTCCCAACTTGTCGCACAAAGCGGCGACGAAAGGCCTCGAGATCATCGCTCATTTCCATCGAAGCGGCCATTCTAAGAATATCGTCTTCTTTGACCCAAACGTAGCCATTGCTCGGGCCGCTACAGCAATTGCCACACTGCGTGCATTGAAAAGCAAGACCGTCGGAATACCAAGGAAGCGACATGGCAGTTCGAAGGCTATCTCGGAACGTTTGGGTTGTCGGGTGGAATGATCAGGCACCCGCATGAAGTGCATGTCATCGGCTCGTTCATCTTCAGACGGTCCAGCGTTCGCGGTGGAAGACTTGTATTGCAACCGCCACACGATCGACCTTCGAGAGGCGAAATCGCTTCTTCGTCACGCGTCGCGACAAGCCGTTGATAGATCCCTTTGAGTTCGCCCGTGAGGATGGCTTCCGTGGCAACCAACTCTTCGTTCACTCGGATCAGATCTTCCTCGAGGACCTTCCGGCGCTCCTCGAGCGTGGCTTCAAGCTTTTTTGCTTCGGCGTCGCCGATTTTTGCTTTCTCGTCGAAGCCAGCGGTCAGCTCCTGTAAGCGATCCAAATCCTCGGCTTTTTCGAGAATCTCATCCGACAAGACGATGTTGGCTTGTCGATCGGCGGCCATTTGATCCTTGAGCGTTTGATACTCAATGTTTTTCTTCGCCATATTCATCTTCGTCTCGGAATCGATGATTTTCGCTTCACGAGATTTCATTTGAAGCTGGTCGCGGTCGATCTCCATCTTCTTTTGCTTGATGGCTTCACGATGAGCATTGAGAGCTTTCAGCGCCGCTTCGGCAGATGCCTTGGCGGCTTTGATCATTCGAGGACCTTTTTCAAGTTGTCCGCGAATATCAGCGCGCTGTCGAAGGATGCGATTGAGTCGGCGAATAATGTCAGCGGGAGTTTTCATTGGGATGCGAAAAGGACGACTGGGGCGAAAAGGGATTAATAGCGAGTGGACTTACGGTACGACGGGCTTCGAGTCGAATGGCGTGGACTGAAGGAAAAAACTTTGTAGCGGAACGGCGCAAGCCGTCCGGT
>JANOAI010000338.1:0-5591 GCA_031411055.1 Pirellulaceae bacterium | reverse complement strand
TCCGGTGGCTTCGCCACCGGCATAGGTTGTTCCGGGCCTTTGGCCCTTCGAAAGCTTGCAACTCCAAAAATGAAAGCGTGCAGCTTCAGAACTTGCGTGTCGTGTTATACGATTTGGGACCGTCGAACTAAAACCATTGCTGGAGCAACGTAGGCTTGGTAGCTGCCCCTGACTCCTAATTGGCTAGATGAAAAATGAAGACGCTCTAAAGGTGAAAAGCGGAGCCTCATTCGTTTGCAAGTGGAGGTCGCTCGGACGTGTCAGCTACCGGATGAATAGTTGAACATAGCCGTGAACTCTCGCTTGACCTCGTTCTTCGACCGAACTACAAAACTCCCTTTGCCATCAGCAATGGCCCATAGATTGGTTCGGCGATGATATGGTGCAAACAAGGCTCGCATCCCAGCGAACGCAATTCGACGAGCACGCTTTCGACCAGCGATGGATTTCCCGACAAAATTCCGCCGCTGAGTGCTAAAGCATAGTCACGTGATGCGAATCCCAAGCGTTTAGCCGACCTGTGTATCAATTGGGCCATCGCGGCAATGGCATGATTGATAATTGAATTTGCTTCCGCATCCGTCGAGCAATCCTCGATAACGATTCGGCTCAGCTTGGCTACCTGCTCTCTCGGGATAGGATTTTGATACAGAAAGCCGATAAGCTCTCTTGGATCTGTTAGTCCCGCGGCATGAAGCACAGCTGTATGGAATGAACTGAGAGAGGCTCCATCGTCAAATTGCCGACAAATGGATTGAAGAGCGGCTAGACCGATCGCGTAGCCACTCCCTTCATCTCCCAAGAGGTATCCCCATCCTCCCAGCCTCATCGAAGATTCATTCCCCTTTCGTCCGCAGGCGATGGACCCCGTACCGACGACGAGCGTAATGTACTGATGCCAGTCGTGAGCGTTTTGCTCAAACTTTGCAGCAAGATGTAGCGGTTCGATGTCATCGACGACAATTGTGCGCGACGCTAGTTGCAGTCGATCGGCCCAACGACGCACTTCCAGTTGTTCCGCGCTGCGTCCAACGCCAGCCAAGCTTACGCAAGCGGCGTCAAAGGGCTTTTTTGTTTGCCCAGCGTCGGTCGTAGCGATGGAAATCGCGATCTCTATATTTTGGTATGCGACTTCAAAGCCGACCGACCGAGGATTGCTCGGCCCTGCGGCACCACGTCCAACGACGATGATGCTAGGTCTCGATATTGGGGAAGCATTCGTGCTGGCTTCGACGACCTGCGCGATCCAAGCGATGGTTTTCGAGCCACCTCCATCGACCCCCAAAAGGTAGCGTTTGGTCATTGTTTGGCTTCCAAGGCAACCCGCAATTTTCCTCGCGATTGCTCGAGCAATTGTCGTGCTTCGATTGCACCCAGCGCTCGCTTGACTGCCACGACGGTTGTTTTTACCTCGCCGTTACAAGCTGCCAATTGTTCAGAAGCTTGCGATTCGCTTAATCCAGTGATCGCGGAAACAATCCGAACGCTTCTCGCTTTCAACTTTGAATTGGTTGCACGAAGATCCACCATCCAGTTGCCATACGTTTTTCCGAGCAAGACCATCGTTGCAGTCGTGATCGCATTGAGAACGAGTTTCGTAGCGGTGCCGGCTTTGAGTCGGGTTGAACCGCTAATCACTTCCGGGCCAACGATTGGAGCAATCAGAACGTTCGAGCAATCGTTCAGTTCGGATTCGCGATTACAGGCTACGCCTACCGTAAAGGCGTTGATGGATTGGGCATAGCGCATACCGCCGAGGACGTAGGGTGTACGACCACTGGTTGCAATTCCAACCAAGACATCCGCTCCAGAAAATAGGCGAGCTTGTAGATCGATAGCGGCCGCATCGCAGTCATCCTCGGCCCCTTCGATGGCAGAAGTGAGTGCTCCCAAGCCACCTGCAATGATCCCGATGACCTGCTCGGGATTAGTATTGAAGGTTGGTGGACATTCGGAGGCATCAAGCACTCCGAGGCGTCCGGACGTGCCAGCCCCGAGGTAGAATAGTCGGCCTCCAACGACCATTCGCTCGGCTATTGCTTCAACGGCTGCTGCGATTGAAGTTGAGACGGCTTCCATGGCGGCAGCGATCTTTTGGTCTTCTGCGTTCATCAGCCGAACGATCTCGATTGCCGAAAGTGTATCGATCGCTTCAGAAGCGGGATTTGACTGTTCCGTCGTCAAGTGTTCCATTGCATTGCGGTGAGGGGACGGTTGGATGCGGATCGGTTATCATTGCAGATCGAAAGTTCGATTATAACTCACTTTGGCCAAACGATGAGCATGCCTCTTGGAATCTTTGACATTGCCGTTTTGATCACGGCGGTTCTTGCTTCGATCGTGATCGGGCTTCGTTTTCGAGGAAAGAATGATTCGATCGAATCGTATCTGCTCGGTGATCGAAACTTGCCATGGTGGGCAATTCTCGGGTCGATTGTCGCTACGGAAACTAGCACCGCTACCGTACTGAGTGTTCCGGGAGATGGCTATGGTCCGGTAGGATTTCGCTTTCTGCAAATCGCGCTCGGTTTTATGTTGGGCCGTGTTTTGGTGATCATTTTTCTATTGCCAAAATACTTCGAAGGAAAGTTGATGAGTGCCTACGAAGTACTGGGGATTCGCTTTGGAAGCACTACCAAACGGGCCGCATCTGTTCTGTTCCTGGTGACTCGCAATTTGGGCGACGGGCTCAGGCTTTTTCTGGCGGCCATGGTTCTCGAAAAGTTGGTCGGCTGGCCTCTGGCTTGGAGCGCCGTGGTTATGGGGAGTATCACCGTCGCGTATACGTATTTCGGTGGGATGCGTTCGGTCGTGTGGAATGATTGTGTTCAGTTCGTTATCTATATTGTCGGTGCGATCGCTGCCGTGTTCGTGATCGCAAGCTACCTTCCCAATGGCTGGTCAAGCTTTTACGAATACGCGGTTGCCAATAGCAAGTTTACGATGTTCGATTGGCGATTTTCGCTTACAGATCCCAATACGCTCTGGGCTGGGCTCATCGGCGGTGCGACGCTTTCTTTAGGATCGCACGGGACCGATCAGATGATGGTCCAACGCTATCTTAGCGCTCGAAGTCAGAAAGATGCTTCGATGGCAATCTTTTGGAGTGGAATCGTCGTCTTTGCGCAGTTTGCTTTGTTTCTGTTTATCGGCATGTTGTTAGCGTGCTTCTACTCCCATCAAGATGAATTGCCCAACGTAAAGCCAGACCAGATTTTTGCGCATTTCATGGTCCACTCGTTTCCCAAGAACACCGGGTTGATCGGTTTAATGCTGGCTGCAATCCTTGCCGCCGCGATGTCGACCCTTTCGAGTTCACTCAGCGCTTCCGCGTCCGCGGTGGTAAGCGACTTTTGGCTCCCGAGTTGTCGCGTCACTCCTTCCGAAGCGACGCAGGTCTGGACGACAAGAATCCTAACGTTAGGCTTTGGGGTTCTGCAAATCGTGATCGGCATTTGGGCAAGTACCTTTGACAATAGCGTCATCAAGAATGCTTTAACGATCGCAGGGTTCTCATCAGGAATTTTGTTAGGCTTATTTGGATTGGGTGTATTCACGCAAAGCGTTAAAAGCCGCGCAGCCTTAGGGGGCGCGATGGTCGGATTGTTGCTAATGCTGATTCTGCAGTTTGCCCTGCCGACTATCGGGTATCAGATAGCATTCCCATGGTTACCGGTTTTCGGTTCATTGACCACCTTCGGATCGGGATGGTTAATTGCTAAAGTGGTATCGAACGATAAGTCAATGTTGCGAGAGATTTCATGACTAACCTGCGATTCGTCATCTGGCTTCCATGGTTTCTGCTGTTGAGTTGCAATTGTCCTGGCGATTTATGGGGGGAGCACTTCGATCGAGTCGATGAGCTCGTCAACCATGGAATCGCGGAGGGCAAGATGCCCGGCTGCGTCATTTGCGTTGGCCGCCATGACAAAATCTTGCTCCTCAGAGCATATGGCAATAAGCGAGTTGAACCCAATATAGAACCGATGACGGTTGATACGATCTTCGATATGGCTTCGATCACGAAACCGGTGGCAACCGCGACGAGCGTGATAAAGCTTATTGAACTTGGAAAACTAAGCCTTTCCGATAAGGTCGCGACGATCTTTCCCGATTTTGCGCAGAACGGAAAGGATTCGATCACGATTTTAGATCTACTCGTTCATCGAAGCGGTTTGATCGCTGACAACCCAATGTCAGACTATGAGGCAGGCCCCGATACCGCTTGGAAGCGAATCTGCTCGCTCAAACTTGTTACGCCTGCTGGAACGGCATTCAAGTATTCCGACGTAAACTTTATCGTGTTGGGAAAGATCGTTGAGACGTTGAGCGGAGTAGGACTCGACGTGTTTGCTAAAGAAAACATCTTTGAACCGCTTGGGATGGATGAAACGGGCTTTCGACCAAACGCGGAATTGCGATCGCGGGCTGCACCAACCGAAAAGCGGAATGAAGCATGGATGCAAGGAGAGGTACATGATCCTCGGGCGTATGCGTTAGGAGGTGTGGCTGGACATGCCGGGTTGTTTTCTTCAGCCGAGGATATGGCAACTTACTCGCAAGTAATGCTGAACCAAGGCCGGTCAAGGTTGTCCGACGAAAAGGGAACAGGAATACTTTCGGCACCGACCGTCGCTGTAATGACACGCGGCTACACGGTTCCGGGCGGTGTTCGCGGTTTGGGCTGGGACAAGCGAACTAGCTATTCAAGCAACCGTGGCGATTTGCTGAGCTTTTCGGCTTTTGGGCATGGAGGTTTTACTGGCAACGTGCTGTGGATCGATCCGGATCAGGATCTCTTCTTTGTGTTTTTGAGCAACCGAGTTCATCCAAATGGTAAAGGTGTCGTCAATTCTCTTGCAGGAAAAATTGTCAATGCCGTGGTTGCGGCGCTGGAGCCTGTAACTCCTTCTGCTGGCCCTGCGATAGCGCCCGTTCTTACCGGCATAGATATTCTAGAACGTGAGCATTTCCGGGTCCTGGATGGGCAGCGTGTTGGGCTCATTACGAATCATACCGGCCGTAACAAGAATGGGGAAAGCACGGTTCGCATACTTCAGCAGGCTAAAAATATTCAGTTAAAAATTCTCTTCAGTCCCGAACATGGATTTGAAGGGAATTTGGACGTCGAAAAGGTTGCGAACTCCGAGGACAAACGTACTGGCTTGAAGATCTTTAGTCTCTACGGAGAAACGCGAAGACCAACCGCGGCGATGTTGTCCGATATTGATACGGTCGTCTTCGACGTACAAGATATTGGGACGCGTTTCTACACCTACATCTCCACGATGGGTGAAGCGATGATCGCTTGTGCCGAACAAAAAAAGCAGTTTGTTGTGCTCGATCGTCCAAATCCGATCAACGGTGTTGACGTAACCGGACCTATGCTTGATCCAAAGAAGGAGTCCTTCGTTGGCTTCCATCGACTCCCCGTTCGACATGGAATGACGATTGGTGAGTTGGCTAAGATGTTTCGTGAAGAGCTCAAACTTGATCTCGATTTACAAATTATTCAATGCGAGGGTTGGAGTCGACGCGACTACTGGGACCGAACTGGATTGCTTTGGGTGAACCCGTCGCCGAATATGCGT
>JANOAI010000337.1:0-22545 GCA_031411055.1 Pirellulaceae bacterium | reverse complement strand
CGGCGCGGCGCCGGTCGGTGCTTCAAGCATGCGCGCTCCGCAGCGGTTGGGGCATGGCATCGGCCGCGGGTAAGCGCAGGTGTGCTTCGACCAAGCTCGCCAAATCGCCGAGAAACGACGCTTTTTCCTGAAGCGACACCGCCAACGATTCCAACGATAAATGGCTCTGTACTCATAACGTTGTCCAAGATACCAAAAGTATTCTTATCCAGGACGACACTTTACCAAATGATTTTACCCTTCCCTCGGTCGCAATTTTTTCGTTTACGCCTATGCAAATAGCTGAATCAAACGAAAATGAAGGGCCAACTTTTAACTGCCCCTTCGCTCCCCGAAGTGAGCAAACAGTCATCCTTTTCCACATCGACTCGGAATTTATTACGTCCTATGAGCATTTCTGATTTGACTACCGGCGTCGAAGGCCTAAAGCAAAGACTTAACGTTCTACGGGGGTCTCTTTGACTACGACGTCAAGATTCAGTCGATTACCGATTTCGAAGCCAAAATGGCTGCGCCCGGTTTCTGGAATAGCCAAGAGAAAGCTCAACAAGTTGTCGCCGATCTCAAAGCACTCCGTGGTGTTGTTCAACCGCTGAAGGAAGCATTTGACCGGCTCGATGCGATCCCTGAACTTTTAGCGATGGCGGAAGAAGAGCCAGAACTCGTGTCGGAAATTACTACCGAACTCGATAACCTGACCAAAGCTGTCGAACAGCTTGAACTCGCCGCCCTGCTCAATGGCCCGATGGATGGTTGTGGAGCAATCCTCAGCGTTCACGCGCGCGATGGAGGACTCGATGCGAACGACTGGGCCGATATGCTCCTAGGAATGTACTCGAACTGGGCGAAGAAACACGAATACGAAGCGGAATTGCTTGACCGTTGCGATAATGAAGAAGCGGGCATTACCCAAGCTACAATCGCGATTCGCGGACCGATGGCTTACGGCTATCTCAAGGGCGAAGAAGGAATGCATCGGCTCGTTCGCAATAGCCCCTTCAACGCCGATGGAAAACGTCAGACTAGCTTCGCCGCCATCGATGTCTCGCCAGAAATCAACGACACGGTCGAAATTGATATCCCCGAAAAAGATGTTCGCGAAGACGTCTATCGCGCATCCGGAGCTGGCGGTCAACACGTCAACAAAACAAGCTCGGCCATTCGATTGACACACATTCCAACCGGAATCAGCGTTCAGTGCCAGAACGACCGGAGCCAGCACAAGAATCGGGCTCAAGCTTGGAAGATGTTGAAGAGCCGCTTCGCGCGTATCGAAGAAGAAAAACGCGAACAAGAACAAGCTGCGAAATATAAAACCAAGGCTCGTGTCGGCTTTGGCTCACAGATCCGGAATTATTTTTTGCATCCCGATCAACGCGTTAAAGATGCTCGAACGGGCTTCTCCGTTGGTAGCTTTCACGCTGTACTCGGCGGCGAGCTCCAAGGCTTTCTCGATTCCTACCTACAGTGGCGAGCAACCGAGGAGGCTCAGGGTTAATGCCTTCAATGAATTTACACGAAAACTTGTCTTGGGATGCATGTCTCCCGAATAGCGAAACCAGTTCCGGTCCGTTTGTAGCTCGCTGCTATGCTTCGAATGACCGAACGGGCCATGGTATCTGGTGGGTCGACGATCAACCACACTTAATCCTCACCAGCCTCGAAGGAACGCCCGATCAAGCTTGGCCAACTAGCCCCACACTTCAAGAAATTGTGGCTGAGACCGTTGCCGCCGGCCGGCAACCAAGTTTGCTTGGCGTTGGCATGGCAGGCAAATCCCATTGGTCAGCAACGATTGAAGGCGACGGTTTCTCTGAGGCTATCGCGTTTGACATTGCGTGCCGCACGGCCGAGGTCCCTGCCTTGCTAGGTTCCGCTTACCTCCTCGCCCCCGATTGGAAAGCCGAACGCATCGCCGAGAATTCCCTCTTGCTCGTTCATAGAAATGGTTACCAAGCCATCATCGATACGATTGGACAGTGTGCTTTGGCTTGGGCTGGAGCCAACATCGCGATGAAACCATCGTTGGATGCCACCTTGCATCAACGTGGAAAAACTTATCGTTGGCGATATGTTTTGAAGAAGGAACAAGGCAATCATGACTGAGGAGAAAACATCTCCCGCTCTAGCACCAGCATCCGTGTTCGCCAAGCGAATGCTCGTTTCATTAGTCGCATCTGCAAGTGTCATTTTGACCATGCTTAGCGTCGGCATCGCAGGATATCACTGGATTGCAGAACTTGGATGGGTCGATTCATTGCTCAACGCATCCATGATCCTCGGCGGAATGGGACCCGTTAACGAGCTCAAATCGGAACCAGCCAAAATTTTTGCTTCGATCTATGCGCTCTTTAGCGGTCTCGTCTTCGTTGGCGCTGCTGGCGTGTCACTTTCCCCCCTGTTTCACCGCATTCTCCATGCCTTTCATATCGATGATCGCGACATCGACGAGGATTAGAACGCACTTTTGGTAAACGGGATCGAGAAACTTTTGACGAGCACTTCAAACACACTGACTCAAGAATCGATTCAAGCTTTTATCGGTCAACTATGCAAACCGCCAGGCAGCTTAGGACGATGGGAACGAGTCGCTACCCGATTGTGTTGGATTCAACAAACGCTCAAGCCCTGCGTGCGACCAGCCGAGCTGCTTATCTTTGCAGCTGACCATGGGGTCGTCGAGGAAGGGGTGACGCTTTGGCCATCGGCCATCACGACATGTATGGTCGAAACCATCGCAAGTGGCAAATCAGCCAGCGCAGCACTGGCGATCGAATATGGCTTGGAATATCGCGTCATCGACGTCGGATGCAAGATACCTCCAACGCTTGAGCATAAACGACTGATTCGCCAAAGCATCTCGAAAGGGACGAACAATCTTGCAACGGGACCTGCCATGTCGCATGAACAATTTCATGCCGCGATCGAAGTTGGCCGTGAGCAAGTCCGCTCGTCTTTTGATCGAGGTGCTCGTACCGTCATTATCGGCGAAATGGGAATCGGTAATACAACGGCGGCAGCTTGTATCGCTTGTTGGCTTACCGGAGCGGACGCAGACCAAGTTGTCGGGCAAGGGGCGGGTGCAACGGAGGAATCGCTTCATCTAAAACGCTTGGTGATTCGTCTCGCAATCGAACGACTCGAAAGACGCGATCCGAAAGACGTAACATGCATCGCCGAAATATGCGGTTTTGAAATTGCCGCCATGGCCGGTTGTATGCTCGAAGCAGCGAAACTCAAAATGACAATCGTCCTCGATGGTATGATTTGTACCGCCGCTGCGTTGATTGCTCAGGCCATCGATTCATCGGTCATTGCAAGAATGATCGCGGGCCATCAATCGGCAGAACCGAGCCATCGAATCATGCTTGATAAGCTTGGACTAGAACCTGTTCTTGAATGGGAAATGCGACTGGGGGAAGGGACCGGCGCGCTCGCTGCCTACCCTCTGCTATCCGGTGCTTGCGCTTGGATTTCGAACATGGCTTGTATTCACGAATTGAAACTCCCTACGGCATGACTGAAACCACCCCTACCAATTCCGTTCCGCCAATTCGTGCTTTTCTCACCGCCGTGCAGTTTCTGACTCGGTTACCCGTTCCTGGGGGCGCCATGAGCGGGACGATGGAAGACTATCAGGCTTGCTTGCGAGCGTCCGTTATCTACTTTCCAGTTGTCGGTGGACTAATTGGGCTTTCGACAGGTATCGTGTTCGTCATCGGATGCAAATTTTGGTCGCCAATCATCGCAGCGATCATGGCCATAGCAATCGAAGCCATGATAACCGGCGCTTTTCATGAAGATGCACTCGCCGACGCCACAGATGCCTTGGGGGGTGGCTGGACGCGTGAACAAGTCCTTGAAATCTTAAAAGACTCGAGGCACGGAACGTACGGCGTTTTAGCATTAGTGATTGGCGTCACGCTTCGCATTGCTGCCGTCGCATCGCTTTCAACGACGTGGGCCATTTTGATCATCGCCGCCGCGGCATCGATCGGACGCTGGGCCATTCTGTGGATGATGGCCATGGTGCCGCCCATTGAAGATCGTCACACCATGGCCCGCGACGTTGGTTCGCAACCTGGCATTCAATCGATCGTTCTCGGCGGGATCCTTCCGATCGCATTCGCGATCACACTCCTCTGGTGGTCACCAAGTCGCATCTTCATCGCTTTGATCGCATCCGCAATACTGACCTTCTATCTCGCCTATTATTTCAAGAAACGCGTTGGCGGCATCACCGGCGACTTCCTCGGCTGCACTTGCTACTTAGTTCAACTCGGTGTCCTGCTCGCCGCGACCATTAAGTAGACAGCTCTCCTCACTATCGGTCGAAATTCCTAAGAGACGGCTAAATTGCTTCGCGGGACGGTTACAGAACCGGCCCAACCAACTACCATCCGAATGAATAGCGAATCAGAGATTGTCGATGCATGTTGGTGATTTTGATTCGTTCGATGGGTTCTAGAAATGCGATTTGATCCTTGTTGAGGATCGGACGAACGACATGATCCAATGCAGAACTCCTGAGCACGAGTAACTCGTCCATCTTGGATGCTTCGCTCCCATTGCCAGCAGCCAGTCGTGGCAATATCACGCTCCGTTCGGTTCTAAGATTTTCAATGGCGGTAGCGATCTTAGTTCGTTGTTCGTTCGACAGTCGCAACCTCTCGGCAATGCATTCATTGAGTATGACTTCGAGTCCATAGTAACTGAGATAAACCTCCATGAGTCGATCGATTCCGTCTCGACCAATCATGCGTGAGACCATCGACCACACCTCGGGTTCGAGCTTGTCGGCTTCGCTCGCAATCGTCTCAAGCACAGCTTCTCGATCAGAAGGACTCCCTCCTGAAAACTCAGGAATCGTCGGAAGCAACGCCGATAGGACGCAAATCTTCTCCTGCAACTCAGCGAAATCCTCTTCTTTCATACCGACACTCTGCCGAACACTTCTTAAATAGAGCATGCGACATAACTGAATCCCTGGTGCGCGGAGGACATTCGTACTCCCTTGGTGAGGATAGCCCGACGGATCTTCTGCCAACGCGATTCCGCAGAACGATCCGAAAACGAACAAAATCAACCCGATTACAAAAGACTGGCGAAGGTATCGTGTGGTGATCATTGCAATGTCGATGTTTCTCATCTGCTATTTTAACTCGCTTTTGTTGGGGTCGATCAAAACGAGCCGTAAAAGCTGTTCACGATCGAAGAGTCCAATTGGAAGAGGCTGATTGATCGAGAACCATTCAAGGTGCATGATTCTGACCTGATGATCCCTGGCCTGATAGCGCACATAATTTGGCAACCAATGTCCATCGATTTTCTTGGGAGTAACTCGTCCATCGACGTGAACTCGCAGTTTTCGATCAGCACCTTCATCTCCATTGAAGATCGCAACCGGCAAGTAGCCGCGTTGCGTATCGAACGAAATACTGGTTGTGCTGAGCGAGCGGTCGTGGAAATATGGGTTCCGAAATGTCACAATGGTTCCTGATTGGTCGATAGTCCATTTCGACTTGTCGCTATCCCAACTCCTCAACGCTTTGACCACCTTGGCCAAAGAATAGTATTGGCACGTCTCTACCCAAAATGCTCCTCCGAGCGAAAGCGGGTCGGGAACATCGAGTGATTCGGGACTGAATTCGATGAATCGGTCGCTTTGTAATCGAAAAACCTTGTCGTCATCAATTAGGTAAACTCTGGACATACTTTCCAAGTCTTTCCCTGCGAAGGCGAGCTCCGGAAACAGGGCTTCTCTCGATTCGATGGCCACCCACCGATTCTTTTCGCGATCACATGCGATTTCTAAGGTCCACTTCCGAAGGTTGCGGAAATCGCCGATGAACTTGCCTTGTTCCCGCAGTTTGGGGTAAATGCTCAATTCCACGTTCGAATCGTAGTCGATTCCTTGAATGCGGACACAGTACGATTGAATCGGCTGCCTCGATGCTTCGAAGGCATCGACACATTCACGAAGACTCACACCATCGAATGCAAGCACAACACTCGAGAGAAGAAGTCCAATCAGCATAAGAACAGAACGCGACGCTAATCGGGGATAGTCGCGTTCCATTGAAGGGTAGGCTTTCGCCTCTCTTGAAAAGAATGCCATAGAAGATCGCCTAAAGGCTGTACTCGGCCGAAGTGCAATCGAATCTATCTATTGCAAGTAACTACCACCACTTAGAATACCATTTCTTCGACCTTCGTCAACAAAATCGCAAGCTGTCCTCCGCCGAGGCCTTCGGCCCCGGCAGAGGTTGTGCCAGCCCTTCGGACCTATGAATGATTCTTCTTCTCCAACCGAGGCCTTCGGCCCCGGCAGAGGTTATGCCGGCCCTTCGGGCCTAAGAATGATTTTGTTCGTCCATCCAGGGCCTTCGACCGCTTGCATTGTTTGTGCCGGCCCTTCGGGCCTATTACACACACATGCAATCAAGCGTATGCCTGCGCAGGGCAGCGTGGTTAAGCAAACTTCGGCCCCGGAGGAGAATGGGCGGCCGTGAAAACTCTTTGCCCCGAAGGGGCAGTACAACCTCTGCCGGGGCCGGCAGGCCTCGGATGGCAATCAGAAAGAATCACCAAGTCCCGAAGGGGCGACACATGAATCAATCAAGGATGTATTGAGGATCATACTCGACTTCATGACAGTCAAGCATCATTCGATACTCATTGTCGAAACTCAACTTCGAATGATGTTCGACTTGGCGATCTATATATGCAATGACCTTGTCCTTTTGAGAGTAGCTGACGCTAAAAGCACCATATCCATTTTGCCAACTGAATTTGGCGATCTTTCCACTCGTTTCATTAATGTGTTTGCTGGTAGCTGATTTTACTTTTCCGACATAGTCCGATAGCGTTAGCTTGGCCGGGATTCGAACGAGAAGATGTACGTGTTCGATGAATCCGCCAACTCGGATCGCGAAGCCACCCAGCTCGCGGCAAGTTCCGGCCATGTAGGCAAAGAGAGGTTCGCGGATATCTTCGGTAAGCCAGGGACGCCGTCGCTTGGTGCTGAAGACAATGTGATAAAGAAGTTGCTGGTGAGTACTCATCGCCGGTCCCCGATGTGTCGGCCCTTCGGGCCTAAGTATGATTTTGTTCTGCCAACCGAGGCCTTCGGCCTCGGCATAGGTTGTACCGGCCCTTCGGGCCTAAATCAAATCGGTAAGTTATCGCGTTGGGGTGTGCGACACTCGGACCTAAAAAGAATCGGGGTCCTGCTACCGAGGCCTGCGGCCCCGGCATAGGTTGTACCGGCCCTTCGGGCCTAAATCTCATTCCATCAGGAAAACTCTGTGCCACGAAGGGAAGGACAACCCTAGAAACCCTTGCACTGAAGGCTCAGAGCAATCATAGAATCTCTTTGCCCCAAAGGGGTAGTGCAACCTCTGCCGGGGCCGAGAGGCCTCGGTGAGTGATCAAAAAAGAGTCACCAAGCCACGGAATGCATGGCAACCATAGAAACTCCTTACACTGAAGGCTCAGAGCAATCATAGAATCTCTTTGCCCCAAAGGGGCAGTGCAACCTCTGCCGGGGCCGAGAGGCCTCGGTGAGTGATCAAAAAAGAGTCACCAAGCCCCGGAGGGGCGACACATAGGATCAGTCGAAAATATTCTTAGGTTCACGCTTGGCGCCATGACCGGCAAGAATCAATCAATGCTCAATCATCAATGCATAAATCTTGGCAGCTTCGAGCATCTTTCCTGCAGTCGATGAGCTCCAGCATGCTTCGATCATCGACTCCATGTAAACAATGCATCCCCTCAGTCGGCTGCATTCTCTGATTGCAATGCATCCTGTCACCCTACCATGAAACTTCTCACTCATCTCACCGAGTTCATTTGATCATTCAATCTCGATCAAGCAGTTTCTCTATCGCATTCAAAAGAATCGGTTCGGCGCGAGGGTCGACGCTGCTGGAAGTCGGGGCGGTTTCGTAGCCTCCTTCGGAATAGGAAACGGCCGTCCCGATGTAGCCCGGGCCGTATTCCCCGTAAGCAGCCATCGCAACGAAAAGGTCAGGGCGCATTTTCTTCGCCGCGAGTTGGTATTCGACAAAAAGCTCACCTGGCAGATGTAGTATCCTCGCCTTACCGATTTTAAGACAACTCACGTCGATCTTCGCCCCCGCGATGCTTCTTCGTAGCCAAGCAAGCTGATCGACTTTCGATATGTATCCGCGTTCCGGATCCATTTGAATCCCGGCAATTAAATCCGCTTCGTTCAAATGCGGGGCCGGGGGCAGACTGACCGATTCATGAAACCAATCGATGTCACTAGTTCGGATCGGTTGTTTTTCGCTGCTCTTCCATGCCTCCTCCATTCCGGTAGCTAAGCGCGTCGCAAGGAGCATCCGATTCGATTTGGTTCCATCGTTGTACTTGCCGGCGGTGACGTTACCACCCGCGCCGTTAAAGTGGACATGCAAGGCTTCATTGACATCTTGCCCGCGAATGAAGCGCGCGATGCCAGGAAAATCGGGGCTGGGAATGCCTAGCCGATAATAGCTTTGCGGATGACACGCGTAATAGCTCAAAACAGCTATGGGCCGATCCGCTTTCCAAAAACCGATGACCGATACTTGCGGATCGATGACTCCTTCTGGTTCGGCTCGTAATTCAGCACTCTTCGTTGCCGAAGTCCGTGTCCCGCGGACCTTCCCATTTTCTCCCAGTATCCGTCGATTGGAAGCTACTTCGATAACGTCGGCAGTTGCAAACGAAACATGGGTGATTTCTGTCGGTGATTCGGCAGCTTTGCGAAGTGCCCCGGCAGCGCGATGAATGACATCGCGATGAAAGTCGCCTTTGAATCGACCGTAGTTGGTCAACCCAAGTTCTTGAATGAGCTTTTCAGCCGTGAAGTCAGCCCCGGGCGCATCGTGTTGGTGAAGGGCATGGACGGCGACTCGATCGCGCGTTGTCCCGACGGCTTCAGCCAACGCATCGCGAAAGGCATCTTGGCTTTCATTGGCAATGCCAATCCAATCGACGGCACATAAGACGATCGGTTTATCGTTTCCCCACAAGGCAATCCCGCGACATCGTAGAGTCAGTTCATCCAGTCGTTTCACCGGATCATAGGCCATCGGCGATCCCAACGGAGGCGTGGCATCGACATCGAAGCTAGCGATGCGCACGGGAGTGTCATCGGCGCAGAGAGGGCGATGCATCACCGAAGCGGCCATGGTTGTTAGGGTAAAAATAGTTGTTTGAACAACTAATTGCATGTTGAGGCGTGTCTTCATAGTCACGACATTGGAAGACGTGATGGAGCAAGCGTCAAGCAATTTTTTGGATTTGCGATGAGAAGGGGCGGCGTGTTGCGGAGCGACGGAATTTCCACGCTTCTGTAATGCCGTCGCTCCGCGACTCAAAATTGGGATTGTTCCTCTTCCTGGGGTTTCGCTCGAAGACTCGCTGCACCCCAGGCTATCGAATTCCGTCGCTCCGCGACTATGGAACCGTTGCTTTGTGACGCTTTGAATTGCAACAGGCTTCGCAATCAATCGTTTCGCTGCGGTACTAGAGCAATTCTTGAATAGGTGTAGCGAGTAAATTCCAGATGGTTGCGGTGCTGCGCGAGCAGCCCAGCGCATTCGAAGGTCGGATTTGCCAGGCCGGACGAGCCTTCGGCAAGCGGCAATACACCCGGCTGCTTGCGCAGCTCGGCTACAATCGCGTTGAAAAAACGCTACACCAACGTGAGAACTGCTCTAGTTGACTGGTTTTCGGCGAAGGACTTCGACGACCGGTATTCCGTTTTCGGAATAGGTTTTAATGACGTCGGTGAGCGGAACAATGATCCACGGCGAAAGAATATTTTTCCCGTTTTTGGTGAATACGAGATCATCTGCAATATGGACACAAGAGTGAATCGGCTTTTGATTCGTTGGATTGTAAAGCAGAATCTTATCACCAAGTTCGAAAGGGGGCTTCACGGGTGCGAATCGCTCATGAATATGCCGCTCCATGGCCGCCTGATCGAAAAGATAATTTTGTGGTTCATAGTTGAAGAAATTGAACGAAGTCCAATGACAGTCCGGAACTCCATCTCGCATCGCTTGCGTCTGGTTTGGGTAGGTGTACATCAGCTTGCGTGGGAATGCTGGAAGCAAGTGCGCCAAACCCAATTGATTGATGGCGTTCGTCGCTTGAATGGCCCGCATCAAGGGTTCCGTGTTTTCTCGCCGATTGAAATCTCCCTTTGTCCAGTAGTCGACAATCGGTGCAATATCATCAACTGCTGACAATTCTAAATGAACGATCAGCGTCCTCGTTCGGTATAACGCACTCACAAGTGAACGAAGTTCATCTTCAGACTGTGCCAACTTGAGTAGCTCGGGATAGTCGCTGAAGGCAAGACATTCTCCTCGACGATACGCAAGTTGTTTGATCACAGCTACCAACGCTGGTCGCAGTTGGCTGGTCGCAAACCATTCGTCAATGGTTTCCGTGGTGATGAGTGTCGGTGAAGAATAGAAGGTATTCATCCCATTCGTCGCCAGATATCGATAGACGATGCTTCGCATTTCAGGCGTCATCGCGAAAATGTCCGAAGAAGTCGGGAACAGTGTAAGTGTCGTATCCGAATAGGATCGACTTTCGGGCGAAGAGAGATTGGCAATCATCGACCGAGGAATCCCAGCTTGCTCGAAAATCGTCGTCAACTTTTTCTCATCCTCTAGCGGGATCGTCCAGTAGGTCTTCAAGGTTGGCAATTCGATTTGTTCCGCCATCCCCTTCGTGGGTTCGATATAAACGTAGACGCATCGCAATCGACCCCATGGCCCTGGATTGACGTAAAATGCCTCTGCCCCCGATGCCAATGAATTACGTCCTTGGGACGTAAGGATTTCACGATTTCCTGCTCGTGGATTTCGGATGGCATCGATTTCGGCATCCGATGCGGTTGGCTTTAGCTGATCCAGAAATTGACTGAGGGATTTGTCTCGATCGCTCTGGCCCGATGCCGTTGGTATGCAAGGAATGAGCAGCGAAAAACCAATTGCAAGGCAATGGATCGTGCAACGAATTTTGGTTAGTGAAACCATTTTCCCGTCGAGCCAATTGAAGAATCATCGTTGAGCTAGGATGCGACAAACCCATCCTGCTTGGCAGATTGCCAAGCATTCAAAGCTAGGTTTTAATGTCCTCAATTGGGTAGCTCGGGTACCGTTTTTCGAATGCTAGCCCCGGCTGATGATCCAACAGTAACGATTGCGACGATTGGAACGCCACTTTTTAGCGAGCTGCCCTAAAAACGGACAACGAACGTTGTTCCTTCACCGAGAGTTGATTCCACGTCGATCGTCCCATGATGAGCTTCAACGATCGATCGGCAGATGGCTAACCCCAAACCTGTTCCGCCGATTTGACGTGACCGCGCTTGATCAACCCGATAAAAGCGATCAAACAATTTTGGGACATCAGACGATGCAATTCCAATTCCTGTATCGATAACTCGCAACTCAATCCGGTTTTCGCTATGCTTTAATTCGATTCGAACGGAGCCGCCGGGTCGGTTGTAATCAATCGCATTTTGTACCAAGTTGGTGACCAACCGAGCAAGTTGCAGTGCATCGCCGAGAATAGTTGCTGATTCCAAATCCGTAGTCAGTGAAACGTTACGTTTTTCTGCCAAAATTTGAAGCTGCAGAACGGTTTCGTTGACGATTTTTTTTAGTTCGCAGCTCTGTTTTTCGATCGATTCTGGTTGGCTGTCGAGTCTTGCTAAAAACAGCAACGATTCAACAAGTTGACGCATACGGATGGCAGAACGTTGGCATACTTCCAAATTTTCGCGATACTCGTCCGGTGATCGTTCGCGAGACAGGGCAAGCTCGGTTGCCGTTAGCATCACGGTCAACGGCGTTCGAAGTTCATGCGACGCATCCGCGGTAAATTGTTGCTGCTGACGGAACGAAACGTCAAGCCGCTCCAACATCGAATTGAGGACAGTACCCAGTTGAGCGAGCTCGGTTCCGACGTGCGAGAGATCCATCCGTTTCTGAAGCGTCCGCGGACCGATGGCGGCTGCCGTTGTTGCCATCAATTCAATTGGTTTGGTAGCGCTTCGACTAAGCCACCAACTTCCGATCAGACCCAGCAAAAAGACCCCACCGCCACTTAGAAAGAGGACAAGATCTCGACGCTGAGCACGACGTTCTTCTTCTATCACATCGCGTCCAACACAGATCATCGTGTCACGCGGTCCTCGCACGAAGACTTCTCGGTATTGATTGCGCTGTTGAATCACATACCGTTCGCGAAGAAAGCGAATATCGTTCACTTCTATGCGATTCGGCTTGACTTGCGGTGCATTGCTAGATTCGCTGAGGATGGTCGTGTCTTCTCTCCAAATCACGAAATACGCAGCCTCCTCAGTTCTCCCGCCGGGCGTCGGGAACGACTTCGGCAATCGCAAACTGGATTCCCATTTTTCCTCGGTTTGTGCATCGAGATCGGGTTCCTGAATGTTCTGCCAGTCAATGGATGTCTCATTCGGCTTACGCGACTGAGAGTTATCGGGTGGAACGTGGAGTTTTGGTGTTTGATCCATCGGCGGTCGCGGCGGCGGTCGACGTTTTCCGTCGGCCGGTCTGGGTGGCGGTTTCAAGGGCCCTGGTGGGAAGCCAAGATCTTGCGAAAGGCTTTCGATCAAAGCCTTGGAAACGCCTCGCAATGAGCCTTCCAAAATACGAGCACAAGCCAGAAGCTCAGTCTCGACATGTTCCCATTGAAGGCGATGCATTTGCCATCGAAGGAGACTGCCAAAACCCAGGATGACCAACAGCAAAATCAACGCATTCCAAAGCTGCAAACGCGATCGTAATGAATGATGCCACCTATGCATGGAATATATAACCCAGGCCTCGCCGTGTTTCGATTCGATCCTGGCCTAACTTTTTCCGGATATGTGAAACATGAACGTCGACGATGTTGGATAGACTATCGTCATTTTCGTCGAAAATATGTTCATAGATCATTGTCCGACTCACAAGTTGACCGCGGTTCAAGGCTAACAATTCAAGGATTGCAAATTCCCGAGCTGTCATCGGGATTTCTTCTTTGTCGACCCAAACTCTTTTGGTTCCAAGATCGATGAGAAGATTTTCGAGCTCGATTTGATTCGTCGCATGCTGCGTCGTTCGCCGGATCAAAGCGCGGATTCTAGCTAACAATTCGCTGGTATTGAAAGGCTTTACAAGATAATCGTCGGCACCTCGATCAAGCCCTGTTACGCGATCACGAATCGTGTCGCGTGCGGTGAGCAGCAAAACGGGAGTTTTCTTCTCCCTGCGTAGCTCTTCCAACAAATCGATGCCGCTCATTCCCGGCAACATCCAATCCAGTATGATCGTGTCATAATTGCACGTTTTCGCTTTATGCAATCCGTCAGGTCCGTTGTCAGCCATATCGACGGCGAAACCTTCTTCACGCATGGACCGTGCGAGAATTTTTAGCAAATCGGGTTCATCTTCAATTATCAAAAGTCGCATGAAAGAGCTTTAATTGAGAATACGTTTGTTCTCATTGTAGTTCAACCATCGTTTCTTCGAGGGGCTAGACCTCGTCAATCCTATTTATCGGCGTCGACGCACGCCTGTAAGATCGCTAATTGCTAGATCGACTCCATCGGCATCCAGCGTTGGCGTTGCAAAAGCCAGGTCTGTCATGCCAGCGGTCGGGGCTGGACGACTTGGAGGTGGTACCGCCAAGTCAAACCGACGAGCAAACTGATCGCCACGTGTAATGAATACGCTCCGTTGAACTGGAGTTGTCAAAGCTTGACCAGCTTGATTCTTTGTGACGACGACATCGTACTTACCTGTTCGAATTCCATCTTGCACGTTGAAACTGTACCAGCCGTCGCGGCCTGTTTGAGTAGTAGCAATCACCACGTCATCCGATCGCAATTCCACCGTGAAACCTGCCAAGCTTTGTTCGAACCGATCCCTTTGGTTATTCGTGTTCACATCGGCAAAAACCGTTCCTTCAATTCCTGCTTGAAAGAAAAAGACGTTTTCTTGCAGATTGCTTAGGGGCGTGTTACTACGGATGATCGTCGAAAGTCGCGTTGAGTCAATTTCGCGCAGCAAACTGCCAGTGAACGTGTTTTGATACCAAAAGCGATCGCCGTCGCGCATGCGTCGGAATTGTTCGCTAATGATACGTCCAGCAGTGGGACCAACGCTGGCACCTGGAACGTGGTCTTCGGCTAGCACACCCACCCACAGATCGATCTTATCGACCGAGCCATAAACCTGCTGAAGCTTCGCTTGAACGTCACGATTGCGGGTAATATCGGCGAAAGATCGAGCTCTCGGGAGACCAATTGCGACGCGGGTGTCGTTGTAATCTGCTAGTCCGTGATCGCGGCCGCGCTGGATATTCAGGCTCGCAAGGTCAAATCCTCCTTGCCCTGGCGCTCCAAACAGGAAGTTCCGAACGCTACCGACAACCTTTAAATCAAACTCGGAAGCGGGATCGGAAGCAAGATATTTGAACATCGACTCGATCGTGACGCCGTCCAACGCCTTGGGATTGAAGAAAGCCTCGCTCAGTGGAATTTCATCGGCAATCGGTATGCCGTTGTTGTCTAAGAACTCAATGTCGTCACCGAGCAAACTATGACCAAAACGGAAGGCCGCGGTCGAGAATTCATTACTCAACTGCGGATTCACGCGAGGATTGTAACCTTGGTATCGTGGCATGCCGCTATTGCCAAGAACTGCCGGTAACCATTCGTTGTGCGTAATGGATTGAAGCTCACCGATGACGATGGCTCGAGCTCGCGTATAGAGTTCCTGATCCGACAGGCTAGGATTCATCGACGCAAGTCGACTTGCTTGCCGATTGTGCTCGCGAGCGAAGAGCGTGTGCAATCCGGTTAATTCGATGTTTTCGTTCGCTCGGACATCGCCGGCTGCAAAGAGCTCGTCGTCGGGAACACGATGTGCGTCGTTAGCAAGCGACACCGTCCCATTTGGGAAGTTCGTTGCATTATTCAATGGAAGCATACCGTTCGCGTCGAGCTTCAGCTTTCCACCCTGCATCGTTCTTAAGGCAGCAGCGGTGGTTGCATCCGAACCGTAAATCATCGAACCATCCAGCCACGAAGTGATCGTATTGACCTGCTGGCGTGGATTGGTAGTCGACGTTCCAGTATTCGCGTCAAAGACCGATCGCGAGGCACGAATGACTTTGGTAGCAGTGCCTTGCGGGTCAAAGTAGAGATCGCCCGTTGGCACCGAAATGGGAATGGATTCGGTTCCGGCCGTGGGCGTCAAACCAATGTCGTGATCGATGAACTGTCCCCAGGCATATACGAACGCCGACAAGTTGCGATCGCTGATGATGTCCGTTTCTTGGTCGGAAAGAGCGTTGCTAATGAAGCGTGCACTTGGTCGATCAGAACCGGCCATCGAAGAAATGCCATCGCCGTACTCGGATCGAGCTAGGCGAACTAGATCCTCGTTGGTGCTCCCCCATTCAACCTGCGCAACATTATTGCCCGTTCCGTCTATGGAATAAGTGCTCATTCCACCGGGCCGCGCTAGCCCTACCAAGTCAGTGGCCATCAATTGACGGGCTTGCAATTGTTCAACGCGCAAGCTCCGGGTACGACGAACATTCGAACGCTTCATGATGAATTCCCTTCGAAAAGAGGAGAGATTAGGAGTGGAGTCTTCCACCTCGGGGAATTCTACAGATGAAACCTTAAGTCAACGTGAAGGTTCGAAAAATTCCAAAAATACCGCCCTAACGACGGATGGCTTTCCGCAATCCATTTCCGAATTGCTCGGTATACTAGCATCTTTGAACGAAGTCCCAAACAAAGTTTGACATTATTGGATGGCTGGCCGACAGGGAGAATTGTTTTCTGACGACATACCCGAATGGGAGCTGGACGCGGCGGCCGAAACCCGCGCCGCGTCGATTGTTTTTTCAGAGAATCCGTGGGGCCCATTTCACTATCGAATTCCCGAAGAATTCTCTCAGACGCTCAAAGCTGGGATGCGAGTCAAGGTCCCCTTGGGTAAAGGCAACCGTGAGCTGATCGGTTACTGCGTGACCATCGAAACGATATCTCAGCCGCCGGATCGACTGAAGCCAATCAGCGAAGTTCTCGATGCAGGGCCCTTGTGTGACGGCAATCTGCTCAAACTCGTTCAATGGATGGCGCGTTATTACATCACGCCGCTCGGACAGGTCCTCGAAGCCATTATCCCAGCCGGAGTTCGTAGCCAAGCAGGCACGCGTGTTAAAACGTTGCTGGCTCCATCGAACGCGGCTGGTGATTCAACGATCGTTGATGCTCTTCCGCCAAAACAACGTCAGGTTTTGCAGCAGCTAATCCTAGCTGCCGAACCGATCGATTTAGAACAGCTTCGCAAATTAGCCAATTGTTCGGCGGCACCGATTCAAAGCCTTCGTGAACGCGGCTTGATCGAATCGCGATCCGAACGCGTTTTTGATGGGGTGCATGGCAAACTCGAACAATCGCAACCGATTGCTCCGCCGGCGTTAACGGGTGATCAAAGACTTGCACTAGCTGCCATTCGCGACGCTCTCGATTCGATGCAGCAGCAGACTTTGTTACTTCATGGCGTAACGGGTAGCGGCAAAACCGAAGTCTATATGCAAGCGATTGAGCACACGATCAGCTTCGGTCGCCAATCGATTGTGCTCGTTCCCGAAATCTCACTCACACCTCAAACTCGGACTCGATTTCAATCACGTTTCGGTCAAGTCGCAGTCATGCACAGTCACATGAGCGATTCCGAAAGACACTATCAGTGGCGACGCATTAGCGAAGGTGAAGCCCGAGTTGTGGTTGGAGCTCGGAGCGCGATCTTCGCACCGGTCCCTCGGTTGGGTTTGATCATTCTTGATGAAGAGCACGAAACTTCATTCAAACAAGACACGATTCCACGCTACCACGCACGCGATGTCGCTTTGCATCGCGCCTCGCTTGATAAAATACCGTTGGTGCTTGGTTCTGCGACTCCGTCGTTGGAAACGTTTCGCCGCGGTTTGACTGGACAATATCGCGTTTTGAGCATGCCGCGACGAATCCACAACCGACCGATGCCCATCATCACGAATATCGATTTGCGAAATCGACAAAGTGATCCGAATCGCGGTTCGATTTCAACACCACTCTACGAAGCCATGCGCGATACATTGCGAGAAGATGGGCAGATCATTCTACTTCTCAATCGACGAGGATTCGCGACAGCGATTCAATGCCCGGCATGCGGCCATGTCGTTTCGTGTCCTGATTGCGACTTGCCATTAACACATCATCACGAAGGGAGCAAAGCCGTTTGCCATTATTGTGACTACACCATTCCAACGCCGCCGGTATGTCCGAAATGCAAATTTGACGGAATTCGTTACACCGGTTTGGGGACGCAAAAGCTGGAGATGGAAGTTAAAAGTCGCTTTGGGAACGTATCGGTCGCTCGAATGGATTCCGACACGATGAAAAAGCCGGGTAGCCACGAACGAACGCTATCCGAATTTCGTCGCGGTGAGACTCGAATTCTTTTGGGGACGCAGATGATTGCGAAAGGACTCGATTTTCCCAATGTTCTCTTGGTGGGTGTCATCAACGCCGACACCGCTTTGCATTTCCCCGACTTTCGCGCGGCCGAGAAAACCTTTCAGCTGGTTACGCAAGTCGCAGGACGCACGGGGCGTGGCGAGAAGCCAGGGCGCGTTTTAGTGCAAACCTTTTCTCCCGAACATCCTGCAATTCAGATGGCCAGCCAGCATGACTACCACGGGTTCATGGGCCAAGAACTGACAAGCCGAGAGAAGTACGGTTATCCACCGTTTGGTTCGATCGCTCGAATCATTGTGCGCGGACCGGAATTGACTCCCACCGAAGCCTTTGCCGATACGATTGCGAGAACGATTACGAGAACGCGTGACTTGCAAGCCGCAACCGACGTTCGCTTACTAGGGCCAGCCGCGCCGCCAATCGCTCGCCTTCGTGGTAACCATCGATTGCACATGATTCTCGTGTCAAGCGACGCCGGTCAGTTGAATCGTTTACTCACACGCGTTGACAATGAACTCAAACCACCCAAAGATGTCTTATATGTTATCGACGTCGATCCGATTGATATGCTTTGAACTATGACCCTCATTTCGCTGCAAGATGTTTGTTTGTTTCGCAATCGCGTCACGATTTTAGATCGACTGACGTGCCGAATTGACTTAGGTCAGCATACCGTCATTCTCGGGCCCAATGGTTCCGGAAAAACGTCGCTGCTCAAACTGCTGATGCGATTTTTTTACCCATCGATCGTTCCAGAAAATACAGGAACGATCGAAATTCTTGGCCGATCGGAATGGAATGTTTGGGAGCTTAGAAAGCAGCTTGGCTATATCAACTCGGAAATTGATTTCCACTTTAGTCACGGTCGGTCCGGTCGACTGACAGGCTATGAAGCCGTGTTGACGGGTTTTAGTTCATCCGAGTTGGAAGTCGAAGCAGAACACCTTACCGATGCCATGCGTGACGCAGCTCAAGAGGCCTTGAGGAAACGTGACGCAGAACATCTTGCCAAGCGAACGATGGCTCATCTCTCGACCGGTGAACGAAGGCGCGTCCTGTTGGCGAGGGCGCTCGTTCATCAACCCAAAGCGGTCATTCTCGACGAACCAACGACGGGTCTCGATATGGCCGCTCGACAATTGCTTCTCGAACAGATGCAGTCCATCGCCGAAGAAGGGACAACGTTAGTCCTCGTTACCCATCATGTCGAAGAAATCGTCCCAGCAATTCAACATGTTATTCTGCTTCAATCAGGACGAAGCATTTTTCAAGGTGATCGTCTGGATGGGCTTAACGAGAAGCGACTGAGCGACCTATTTGGTGTTCCAATTCGGATCGAGAAAGATTCGAACGGGATGTTACGTGCGTCGGTGCGGAAGTAGCTCGACAGCAAAAGAAGCTGCGGTTTCCGACGCAACTTCTTTCGACACGTGTGAATAACCTTAGCACCCAACGAATCGCGTGACGCGTTCCGCTACCTTCCAAAATCGAGGCAAACGGTTAGCAAGGAAAGTCACTAAAGTATCTTTGAGAATGCCCTAAAGAATGATTTTAATTTAAAGCCATTGCCCTGTGACTTGACCTAAACCGGAACATCTCCTACCGCATTCAGCCACCTCCTGGCTTTTGTAAACAAAGAAAGCTTCGAGAGCGTTGGCTTTCGAAGCTTTCAGGATTTGTTCATCGAGATTTCGAATCGCGATGCTGTTTTCTTCGACTTACTTGCTTGTAAAGTCGAGGTACCACAATCCGTCATCCCATTCGAGGGCGACTTTGCGCCAACCAAGTGGCACTTGTGGGTAAGGATAGAATGGTCCGATGTATGGCCAAGCCGAAGCACTGTATTGCTTTGGATAGGTCACGGCAGCCGAGTTAGGATAGGCCGCATAGCTTGGCCATGCATAGCCTGGCATTTGAGGTTGGTCGTAGCGAGGAGCGCCAGCTCCATACGATGGCCCCATATTCATTGGAACTGGCGTTGCCATTGGACTGATACCACTCGACATTGGTGCACTACCGACAGGCATACCACCGTCATAGCTAGCCACCATACTTGGAGCATGAGCTCGAGGCTCTGGCATGGCTCGCCCCATGGTTGGCATGTTGGCGGGTGCTGAGACGGCACGTGCATCCGATGCTGGCTTCACCAACGACGTGCTTCCACCTTCTCGGGTGTTGAGATCGTCAATTACTTTCGTCACGCCTGGAACACGTTGTACCGTTTGAAGAACAAGATTCTTCTGAGCCAAGTTAGCGACTTGACCACGAACCCATACCTCACCGTCAACGGTCGAGAGATCCAAATCGAAGTGTTTGAGCTGACCGTTTGATTTATGCTCGCCTAATCGCGTTAGTGCATTTTCGGTGATGGCAGCATCGCGTACCGAAACGGCAGGCTTCTGAGACTCCATCCGAGGAGGCTCTGGCACGACTAGGGAAGGAACTTCATTCGAAGTTTCAAATCCACCAATCGAAAGGGGAGCTGGCATGCCATCGTTTACGTCGGAAGCCGGTTTAACTTGACTATCCGAATTTGCTTTGGCTCGAGTCGAAACAAGTTTTACCTCTGGAACCTTTTGAGTCCGAATTTCAATATCGCTTACGACTTGCTTCACGCCGGACGCCGCGTGAGCAGTTTCAATTACGGAAGCTGCTTGCGACCCGTTGGCGACGGTGCCGGTCAGAGTCACAACCCCTTCTTCAACATTCAGGTCAATGTCGAAGCCTTTGAGGCCACCGGTAGCTTGTTTTTGTTTCAAAGTTGAAATAATCTGGTCGGCAATCTCGCGATCACCACCAAAGGCCGTGACGGGCACCGAGGCTGTCAGCGAAGCAATCGCTAAGCCTAAAAAGAATCGTCGCATGGAATCCCTCCTCGCTTGAAATGGCACCGTCTTAGGCGGCGTATATGTCGTCCGATGAGCAAGATATTCCGCGGGGAGTCGTGCGTCTTGCGACGCTCGAACGTCTGGGTCGTTACCGAGCTATTTGCTTCCAAACAGTCTCGGTTCCTCGTTCGATTTGCGGGCCCCCCCGCGGACGACCTATCTCAAAGGTAAGTTGTCCGTAAAGAGTATTCGGCAGAGGAGCCCCTTGAAGCGAAAGGTTTTTCACGATTTTGACGGCCTTCCTGCTTATAAGACCATTTTCAATCGATTCCGTTGGCCGGATGTTTTGTGTGATCCGGAACTGTTTGCCAATTAACCTATTTGGTGATCGCTAGCTCTCGTTGACAGCGCTCTAACAAAGCCTTCGTTTTTCTGATTCCTTCATACTCGTCCAAGACTTTGCCCTCATACTCAATCCCAACATAGCCGTGATAGCCAGCACTCAAAACAATCTTCATCATCTTGATGAAATCGGTTTTGGTTTCATTTCCCGCGGCATCAAAGTCATGGCTCTTTGCGCTGACAGCTTTCGCATACGGCATCAACTCGGTAACGCCTTGATAACGATCGTACATCGAAGCGTCGGGACCACGGTCCTTCGTGAGATAGAAATTACCAAAGTCGGGAAGCGTTCCACAGTTTGGCAAACCCACTTTTGCAATCGTTTCGCTAAGCCACTTTCCATTCGATGAAAGTCCACCATGATTCTCGACAATGACATTCATATCATGCTTCTTCGCGAATTCACTAAGGCGTCGCAGGCCATCGGCCGCTAAGTCCTTGGCCTTTTCGAAATCCGTTTCCGAAGTCGCGGCATTGACACGAATGCTATGACAGCCCAGAAATTTGGCAGCTTCGACCCACTTAAAGTGATTTTCGACCGCCGTGGTTCGTTTCGCATCGTTGGGTTCGCCAAGATTCCCTTCATTATCAATCATGATCAGCACGCTCGTTACCCCTAGGTCCGCAGCTCGCTTTTTCATTTCACCAAGGTAAGCCATGTCTTTACCTTTGTCGGCGAAGAATTGATTAACATATTCAATCGCATCAATTCCAAATTCCGTCTTGGCTGTTTTGGCAAAATCGAGGTTATCCAGCTTTTTACCTTTGATCGCCCGATTGAGGGACCATTGCGCCAGCGAAATCTTGAACGGCAATTCTTCCGCTCCATATAGTGGCCGGGTCAGAATGGGGGTCGCGACTGCAGCGGAGCCAATTGCGGCCGAGGACAACTGAAGAAAACGGCGACGTCGAATCGGAGTGAACATATCGAAAAACCTTTGATCAAATTGAGCTAAATTAGAAGGAAGCACCTTGAGGAAGTTTACCCGAAATGTGGGTATCCGAAGAAGTATTGGTAGCAGAAATGATCCAGCCATTTTCTTTAGACAGTGATTGCTTCACTGCCGTTCGCCAAAACTCCGCGGTCCATTTCCCGGCATCCGAATTCAGTATTTTCCGTACCCCATGTTTCGGAACTCCGCAACGTCCCAACGGAAAAGCAGCATGTATATTTTTAAAATCGATATTTGTCGTTTCGCACAATCGTATTGGAATTTACGAGTCTAGACCCTTTACTGTGGGGAATCAAAATGGAAACGATTCTGGTGATCGAGCCTTCCCAGGGCCTATGCGATACAATTAACGCTTCCGTCGAGGCGTCTTCTTTTCAGATTGTTTGGGCGTTCGACGAAGAAACCGCTTGGGACGTTCTTGCCAAGCGAGGGGTTTCCGCAATCGTCGTCAATGTAGACGCTGCGTCGATGCAAGAGTCCAAATTGATTGAAACCGTACGGAAACAACGCCGACACCACCAAGCGCATATCATCGCGGTTTCCGAAAGGCCAGGCCCTTATACACTTGAGCAGTCTATGAAATCGGGGGCCGATGATTTTATGAGCGGCGTCGTCCAACCTCAAGAACTTCGCAACCGCTTCACGTGGGCGGCTGCCGGAAGCCAGAAGTACCGTTAAGTCGCACGGTGTGGTGGACCGTCTCTAATCGGTATGCCCGGATCGGACTTCAATCCACCATCGGGACAATACTTATCTGAAACGTGAGCTATTTCGTTAG
>JANOAI010000336.1:0-3582 GCA_031411055.1 Pirellulaceae bacterium | reverse complement strand
TTCTCGTTCGCAAATCCATGCTTAATGCATTCATTCCAATTCCTCCATAAACTTGGACTAAACCACAGTTTATCCATACTACCGGGAATTCACCTATACCACTTTTCAAGATGCTCTAGTCGATTCAACCGATCTGCTGTCGACATTTGCCGAATTAGCTGGTTCCAAGTTACCTGAAAAGACTGTCTTCGACGGACAAAGCTTAGTCCCACAGTTGCGAGGCGAGAAGGGGAAGCCTCGCCAGTGGATCTTCAATCAACTTGCACGCATGTGGTACGTTCGCGATGCCCAATTCAAACTCAACGAGAAAGGGGAGCTTTACGACATGAGCGGTGCCCCCTTTACCGAAACACTCATTGAACCGGGCAAGGAATCAACGATAGCATCAACCGCCAGAACGAAACTCGCTGCCGTACTCGCTAAACTTGATCCGGCTGGTGGTATTCTCGATCAAGGCGACGGCTCGGGTCGACATGCTAGCAAGGCCGAGAAAAAGACAGAAAGCGAATCTTCGAAAAAGGAAATGAAGCCCACCGATAGGTCCGCTGAAGAATTGACACCCGAAGCGGAAGCTGCCGAACGCGCCGCCAAGTTTGACAAACTGGACAAAGACAAAGCCGGCAAGCTAACACGCGAGTACTACACAACCCATCAGTCTGACGCCGCCGCAGCCGGTGAACGCTTTGATAAATACGATAGCAACAAAGATGGATTTGTAAGCCGCGACGAATACATCACTCGCGGCAAGAAATAGACTAACGAAAAGCGAAACGCTTCATCAAGGAATAATCATTTTCCGTTGATGATGGAATCGCATGAGGAGGATCGGTAGCAAGAGTCCGACGAGGGCAATGACCAAGCCTCCGAAACCCCAGACGAGATGCATGTCAAGAAAAGCCTGCAGATCCCCACCCACTAGAGCAATTCTTGAATAGGTGTAGCGAGTAAATTCCAAATGGTTGCGGTGCCGCGCGCGCAGCCCAGCGCATTCGAAGGTCGGATTTGCCAGGCCGGACGAGCCTTCGGCAAGCGGCAATACACCCGGCTGCTTGCGCAGCTCGGCTACAATCGCGTTGAAAAAACGCTACACCCACGTGAGAACTGCTCTAGTCGAATCGCAATCGCATCGGAGCCGACGAGATTCATCGCGAGATAAACGGTGAGTGCGTTCGATCCGATCCAAAGCAACGGTACGCACCTTTTCTGCCATCGCCAAACGTCGATGACGAGATATAAATGCACCTAGTGCTTCGTCGCAGGTTAATGTTCGCTGTGTGATCAAGCACTTGCTTCGGATTATTGAGTGCGGTAGCGGACCAATTTACTCTTTGGTTCGTTCGCGGGTGATTTCGATTGCTCGAAGCATGGCAGTCGCTTTGTTGACAGTTTCTTGATATTCCGAGGCGGGATCGCTATCGGCGACGAGGCCAGCGCCGGCTTGGATGTAGATCTTGCCGTTGCAAATGACCATCGTTCGCAAGGCAATGCACGTATCCATATTGCCCCGATAATCGAAGTAGCCCACCGCGCCGGCGTAGGGACCGCGACGTGTTGGTTCGATCGAATCGATAATCTCCATGGCGCGAACCTTAGGCGCTCCAGTGACCGTTCCCGCCGGCAATGCAGCTCGGAATGCATCCATGGCCGTTAAGTCATCGCGAAGCGTTCCATCGACATGGGAAGAAATATGCATGACGTGTGAGTAGTGCTCGACTTTCATGACATCTGAAAGCCGAACCGATCCAAATTTCGCGACCCGTCCAACGTCGTTACGGCCGAGATCGACAAGCATCACATGTTCCGCCCGTTCTTTCTCATCGGCCAGCAGTTCCGCTGCGAGTCGTACATCCTCTTCTTCGGTTTTGCCACGTGGTCGGGTACCGGCTAAAGGGCGGACGGTGACGGTGGAATCGAAAACCCGACACATGATCTCGGGCGAGCTGCCGACAAGCGTTGCGGAGGGTGTTCGCAGGAAGAACATAAAAGGGCTCGGATTGATGACTCGCAGTGATCGATAAATCTCGAGCGGAGGGCAATCACAATCGACTTCAAATCGCTGGCTAATGACAACTTGGAAAATATCGCCAGCTCGTATGAACTCATTGCATTTTCGAACAGCGGTTTCGAATTCCGCTTTTGTGAAATTGGATTGGGCTTTGAGATTGCACGGACCTCCGACGGTAATATCCGTGGCTCGCGCATCGGCAAGTGGTTGGGAGAGCCTGTCGACCGTCGACTGCAATTTCTTTTGAGCCTCGGCGTAAGCTTCTTCGATCGAAGAGAAATCCTTCGGCGCAATGAGAGCGACGATCAATAGCGTTTTCGCAATGTTGTCGAAGACAAGCAGTTGGTGGTAGAAGGCAACATCAATGTCGGGAAGCCCACGGTCATCCTGAGGCGCGTTGGGCAAATGCTCGACGAAGCGGATGACATCGTATCCGAGGTAGCCGATGGCGCCTCCGAGGAATGGTGGCAAATCTGGAACCGTCGCGACGGTGCGGCTTGCCAACTTGGCTTCGATAAAAGCGGTCGGATCCGGCATGGTGGCTTTGATTGTTTCGCCGTTCGAGTAGAACTCAGTCTTATCGCCCCGGGCGACGAAGCGTGATTCAGGATGCGTGGCGACGAAACTGTAACGACCGACCAGCTCACCGCCGATAACGCTTTCGAACAGACAGCCACTGGTTTCCCCATCGTCCAGGAGTCGAAAGGCGGAAACGGGAGTCAGCGTGTCGGATAAAAGTCGTCGACAAACAGGTACCAAATCGAATTCGTTTGCCAGACGCTGGAAAACGCCGAAGTCAGGGATGGTTTTCATAAAGTATGGTTTGGGAATATAATTGCAGCGTGTCGGTGATCTTGTCAGTTACTAAAGTTGAGTAAGTCTCATGAAGTGTCAACATTGCGAAAAGCCCGCGACTTTTCATATTACGGAATTGACCGACCCCAATGGTCCGTCGAGTCTTCATCTTTGTGAAGACCATGCTCGGGTTTATCTGACACAAAGCGCCGAATCCGGAGCCGCGTCGGCCTTAGCGGGGTTGCTAGCCAAACAGCTCAAGATGGAGGAAACGGTCCAGAAATTATCCGAATCCGACAAGAAAACTTGTCCGGCTTGCGGTATTACTTTTGCCGAGTTTCGCCAGGGTGGACGCTTGGGTTGCGGCTATGACTATATCCACTTTCAGCCAGAACTCGAACCGCTGTTGCTGAATATTCATGGCTCGACGGAACATCGCGGAAAACGGCCCACGCGTACCAACGGGTCGCCTGACCGCCAGCATCAGCTCGTCCAGCTGCGACGCGAAATGAAAACCGCTGTCGATAAGGAGCAATATGAAAAGGCGAGTGAGCTCCGCGACAAGATTAAGCAATTGGAGGAGGGGGGGACATAACCGCTGTTTTCACGGTTCCCTATGGCGCTTCTTGTTCGTGGCGAATTTCTGCCCTCCGCAAAAAGTTGGGACAATCACAGGAGTGATTTGCTCCAATCAAAAATGGGGTTGGACTAAAACTTTACGACGGACTTCCAGTCGAATGGCGTGGACTTTAGAAGCGGAACGGCGCAAGCCCAATGCCGCT
>JANOAI010000335.1:0-5024 GCA_031411055.1 Pirellulaceae bacterium | reverse complement strand
ATTCACCGCTTCACCCCACGGATCATCGATCGTCTTGCGGCGAGAAACGTAAAGGTCGGCTAGCCCAAATCCGTCAGCACGTTGTGAATTGAAAACGAGTGACAACCCGTTCGGCGATAAACACGGATACCCTTCAGCGGTCGGTGAATTGAGGTACGATGGTAATATCTCTGGAGGTCGCCACGCGGCATCGCGATTGTCGCGTTTTCGAACAAATAAGTCGTATGGACCTCTCTCATCGCCGCCAAAATAATTCGACTCATAGTACAGCGACAATCCGTCGGCGCTTAGTCCTGGCGAACCGTCGAATCCATTGCTTTTAATGAGTACCCCATCGCGGCTCCAGGGTTCATCGATATGATCGCGACGAAATTCGATGAGCGTCCGAGGGGCGCTTTCTAAATCCAACTCTTGTACGATCATGCAAAGCTGATCGGCAGAAAGCGAGACATGTCGTTGGATTCGAACGTTGTTCACCTTCGGTCCCAAATTCTCCGGTTCACTCCAAATGTACTCTTGACCGTCCTGCGGATCGAATGGCCATGAAACACTCGCATTTCCAGCTTCTCCCGGTTTTTCATTGATGATTTCACTAAATTCCGCTTTGCCACCTTCGGGAATACTCATCCGAGCAACTTCTTGGCCATTCTTATCCTTGATGATGACCCAAACTCCGAACAACATGGCGAAGAACGCAGCGATACCCGTTGCAATCAGTGAATGACGATTGCTCCACCAAGAATGAGAATCGCTCGCACCGGGCTGCAGTTGTACGTCCGAACTGCTTTGCGATGTTATCGAAGGATGGGAAGCCGGCAACCGAGTTTGATCACTACTGAGCGATTCGAGCGTCTCGATCAATTCCGCCATTGTTTGAAAGCGATCCTCTGGTCGTTTGGCAACCATCTTTTGAAAGATGGATTCAAGAGATATCGGCACATCGGGCCGAAGGTCGCGCAGCAAAGGAATCGGCTCCGTTTGGTGAGCAACAAGTTTCTGCACCGTTGTGGCGGCAACAAAAAGGTTCGTCTTGGTTAGCAAGCGATACAACGTGCACCCCAGGCTATAGATATCCGCGCGGTGATCGACTTTGCTCGACCTCAATGCTTGTTCTGGAGCCATGTAGTCGACGGATCCCATCACATCTCCGGCTTTGGTCAGCCCTGATTTAGTGACGCTGGAAGGATCCTGATCGCTCGGTGGAATCAGCTCGACCGTGTCGTCGGCGGATGACTTAAGATGCAAGGCGATAGTCAAACGAGCAGCATCCTGGAAGCAGGCTAAGCCAAGATCGAGAATTTTGACGCTCCCGTCTTTGGCAAGCAATAGGTTGGATGGCTTAACATCCCGATGAATGACTCCTTGACGATGAGCGTAATCTAAGCCGCGCGCGGTCTGGAGGATGTAGTCGACTGCACTCTCGACGGGCAGGGCCGGCTCTGCCGACACAATTTCGGCAAGGTTACTTCCCTCGACATACTCCATTACCAAAAAATGGATCGCATCGGGCGCTTCATCAGCGTCATATGCGACGACGATATTGGGATGCGTAAGTTTGGCAGCCGCTTTGACCTCTTGCGAAAATCGTTGGATCGCTGCTGCATCTTGATTAACATCCGGTGGCAACAGTTTGACAGCGACAATCCGGTCCATCCGTTTGTGTTTCGCTTTGAACACTTGCCCCATGCCGCCTGAACCAATCTTCGCCAGCAACAGATAATTACCCAAAACCAAGGACTTACCACGTCCCTGGAGAATCTCTTCGGCTTGGAAATGTGTCAGCAATCGACGGCTGACCATTTCCTGTGCGAGCGATTGTCCGGAGGTGAATTTTCGATCGGAACTCAGAAATTCTTGAAATACCTCGCCCGCTAGAACTCCCGATTCTTCCAGTCGCAGTATAAAGGTGTCCACCGAGAGCGGCATCTCAATAATTGGCATGGTACTCAGAACCGATTCAACTACTTCGGGGACATCAGCGAATCGCGATTTGAGAGTCGGAACCGAAACGACTTCACCGCGGCGAGCCTGGTATTCCAGTTCGATCTTCAGCAGATAACGGATGAGTTCAGCTCGGTCCTTCCCGATCCAAGTGGGGGGGACGAAACTTTCTAGAAGCGTAGGCGAATCAGCCTGCTGGCAATCTTCGAATTGCTCGCAGATCTCATCGATAGCTTCTAAAAGTTGAATCGTCATCAGGTGTTCTCTAAGACCGTACGTACAGATGCTCAATCACTTGTGGAAAGGTACTGTCAGTAAAACGAAGTCCATTTGCGACTTTGCAACTTATACTCACGCCTGCCCCGCTTTTCCCCTCATTCTAATTTTCAGATTATTCCTCATCTGGCAGGAAAGCATCTTCCCAAGTCTGACGAATCATCTGCAAATAACGCTCGATCGTCGATACACTTCGACCTCGCAGTCGAGCGATCTCTTCGTTGGTGTACCGGCTAAGCTTCAATATTGCGACTTGCCTAAGTTTATCATTCAACTTTGACAGCAATTCTTCGCAATGAATATCCAAAGAATCCAGAAGTTCAGAAGATGGTTCGCTGGCAAGAAGATGCTCAAGCATGTTTGGATCAACGCCCGATGGGCCCAAATCGCATTCTCCCGTTTCTCGACGAACTCCGGCAATGCGGCGAACATTCGATGCTTTTCGGGCAACAATCATCATTAATATCTGCCACAAGTCGTCGCGGTTGTCGAGTTGCCGAAAACGTTCGCCTGTAGCCCCCATGCAAAGCGCGTGAATCGCGCTAATTGCGAGATCTTCTTCATCGGATGCACGCCGGGAGACTTCACCAAGTTTAGCGCGTGCAAAGTTGCAGAGCCGCTCAAAATACCGTTCCCAAATAAGCTTGGCGGCTCGATCATCCCCTTTCTTTAGAAGTGAAATCCAGCTGGTGACTGAGCTTTCGGACATAGCAAACGTCGCAATGGAAGCAATTAGAACGAGCGAAAACAAGTTAATTCGGCGGTGAGGCGTAAATTATAGTCGGATTTTCCGTATCCAAAACGCAGTGCTGCAAATTGTTAAAAACACGACTAGCGGATTGGCAGAGTCCCTTCCGATTGCCGTTCAGTTTGAAACAACATTCCAAATTTTCGCGAGTGTATTCTTCTTTTACCCTCACTCCCGCTATTTTGCAATTATGATCGTTCGATCATGATTGCTACCGCCCGAATTCTGGAGTTCCCCACGAAAAGTGGACAGTGAATCGAGGTGGAATGAAGTGAATTTTGGCCGACTTACTTAAGCTACGTATTCGGCGCTTCTAGCGTTGGATTTTCTGAGGTATGGCGATGATATCCAATGGTATCTTGGCTTGATTGGCCATGGCAAGCGTCGTGGAGTATTGTGCTCACCACGACGCTTCATGCCATTGGCATAACATCGACCCAGCTATCCCTTGTTTGGTTGCGTCCCCGCAGAGCCAAACTCCGTTTCACCAGGCCATCGTATTATCGCATTGGAGTCCTTTAGTCGGCAAGTGCCTTCGATGACTTACGAAGCGCATTTGAACGCAACGATTTCTCGAATTCGATGGGACTGAGATATCTCAACGCCGAATGCAACCGAGTTGCGTTATAGAAGCGTTCGATGTACTCGATAGCCGCTCGAACAACGTCGTCATGCGATTGGTATTCGGTTTGATAGACCTCCTCGGTTTTAAAGGTTTTGAAGAAACTTTCCATAGGCGCATTGTCATAGCAATTGGCTTTGCGGCTCATGTTTGGCAAGCAGCCGTACTTGCTCAGTCGATTCTGGAAGAGCAAGCTGGCGAATTGCGAGCCACGATCGCTATGAACGATCAAGCCACGCTTGGGTTGCCTCAAGGTTATTGCTTGATCGAGAGCGTTGACGGCCAGAGCGGCGTCAATCTTGGTTCCAACGGCCCATCCAACGATTTTGCGTGAGCATAGATCCTGGATGGTGCAGAGGTAGCTAAGGCCTTCTTTGTGCTGGATATAAGTGAAATCGGTGAGCCAAACTTGATCAAGTTTTTGGACTTGAAAATCTTGGTTCAAACGATTGGGAGCAACGGGCAGATCGTGGTTCGAATCGGTGGTGGTGACTTTGAATTTCCTCGCCACTTTTGAACGAATGCCCTCGCGTCGCATGAGTTTAGCCACGGTATTCTCGCCGCACAAAACGCCAGCTCGATTGAGCTCTTTGTGTACGCGAGGACTTCGGTAGTTATCATGCTTTGGGATAGCATGGATGCGTTTGATTTCGGCCAAGATCTTGGTTTGTTTCACTTGGGTTTCAGGCATCGAAGATCGCAAGTATTTGTAAAAGGCAGCCCGCGATACTTGGAGAACGCGACACTGAACAGCAATTGGCCAAAGCTTGCGATTTTCTTCGATGAAGCGAAACCTCAGTTGCTTTCCTTGGCAAAGAAGGCCGTCGCTTTTTTTAAGATATCGCGTTCCATTTTGAGTTGGCGAACCTCGTCTCGTAGCCGCTTGATTTCTGCCTCAGCGTCGGTTGCCGTCTGCTCGTTTAAGCTGATGGTCCCATCGGCTAAAAAGCTACGTTTCCAGTTATAGATCGAGTTGCCACTGATTCCGAGATCGCGAGCAACCTCAGCAGGGCTGAGCCCTTTTTCGACGATTTTTTTGACAGCAGCCAATTTGAATTCTCGGCTGAGTTTTCGACGCTTGGTCATTTGTAAATCTCCCGTCATGCTTATCATGACATAAGGTGATCCACTGTCTACCAAACATGGGGAAGTCTAAACGTCGCAGATTCTTTACATTCACACTTAGTTAGTGAAACCGTTGTCCGCGTTCGAACTCCGCTTCCCAAAGATCGCCAGGGAACTCGATGATTTTTCTTGGAGATATTGCCCTCGCCGTTATCTGCTTAACGAGGAAGCGTCCTTTGTACTTAATTTGTCCTTTCTAGAAGAATCCATGTAAGTCCCTGGGTTTGGGGTGGGAGCCGTTTGAATAAAATCTGGCGACTCAGACCCGAGATGCTGACTCGCGAAAGTCAGTCTCAATTTCCAACCCCAAAC
>JANOAI010000334.1:0-12110 GCA_031411055.1 Pirellulaceae bacterium | reverse complement strand
AGACACTTGCGGCCGAAGGAATCGGTTGTATCCTTGCCAATCCCATATTGGTCCAGCGTCTTCGCATCTTCGTTGGAAAGGTCGAGCACTTCCGGGACTTGCATCTGCATTCGAAATGCCAATTCGTAGTTGTCCATGCGTGCGGATAGTTCGTCGTGACCTGGATGCTCGGCTGCGTGCGCGGTGTTCAGCTTTGCAATGAGGTCAAGATTCTTGTGTTGGCGTGCTTCGCTCACTCCGCGCGGCGGGGTGAGATCGAGAATCGGCGACCCCTTCGCCCGCAAAGGCGTGCCTTGAAAGCTAGCCGGTAAGTAACCGTTGCTCCAATTCGCCGCGCCCCCTTGCGGGTAACTGACCTCAGGCAACACGATAAAACCTGGAAGATCTTGATTGATCGTCCCGAGACCGTAACTGATCCAAGCTCCAATACCTGGATCGCCGCCAAATCGATTACCGCAATTCATTTGATACATGGCTGTGGGATGATTCACGCTGTCAACGGTGCAACCGCGAAAGAAACAAATCTCATCAGCGACCGTCGCCAGATGTTCCCAGTTCTCGGCCATATCCGCGCCGCTCTGGCCAGCTTTGATAAAGTTGAATGGACATTGAACGTAGTACCGTTTGCCGCTTTCCATCGCGGACTTCTGTTTACCCTCGCGGACAAACTCTTTGAGATGCAGCTTGCCGAGCATCGGCTTCGGATCAAACGTGTCGATGTGCGACGGACCGCCTTCCATCATCAGGAAGATTACGTTTTTCGCCTTTGCTTCAGGAAAATGGCTGGCCTTTGGCGCCAGTGGATTCTGCTTGGCATCGTCAGCCATTAATGCACTGAATGCAATGCTGCCGAGACTTGCTCCGAGGCTATAGAGAAAGTCACGGCGAAAGTGAAGGTGTTTGTTATTTTTGCGAAGCTTAATAGACATAGACGAACTCGTGGGAGTTGAAGAGAGCGAGACACACATCAGCCAGAGCGCGAGTGTGCGATGGAACGTCTGCCGGTTGGAGGTCGGCTACGAAATCGCGGTAGGCGTGGAGCTTCTCGTGGAAAGAAAACTTTTCACCGGTATTCTCTTCGACTGCATCGCGACGAACTTCGAGCGGCGGTTCAAGACGATCTGGAACGGATTCGCCAAGCAGGATCTCAATTGCACGCCAATGAGCAAGACAAGTAGCGAACTCGTTAGACTTTGGTACTCGTCCAAAGGCAAGCTCAAAGCAACTTCGGATTGCATCGTCGTCACTGTTTGTCTCTTCGATCGCACGGACTGCGAGCGCAAGCGCCCGCGAATGACTGGCTTGGCTGTTGAACATGGCAAATACTTGCGGCGTCACCGTGCTGGCCTCGCGGCGCTCGCAAGAGAAGTCAGGCGTCGGTGCATTGAAGACTTCCATCGTTGGGTCGCTTAGCCCTCGCAATTTTAACGCATAAATCGAACGTCGATTGCGTTGTTCGGGTCGCGGGTTCGCAGACCAAGCGGCGGCGAACGTCCCCATCACTTGCCGCGGCTGCAATGCAGCTTCGAGATTGATCTCAGGCCGATTCGGAATCCCGCCAAGGGTCGGGTTCAGTTCCCCGGTTGCGGCGAGCATGGCATCGCGCATTTCTTCGGCGCTCAGTCGACGCGGCTTAAAAACGGCGTAACTGCTCCCGAGCGGATCTTTCTCGCGAAGCAGCTTAAGATCTGGATGCGTCGCGCCGCGACGATAGGCAGCACTTGTCATGATGGTGCGATGCATCGCTTTCAAAGACCAATTTTGCTCCACAATCGTTGCGGCGAGCCAATCGAGGAGTTCTGGATGCGTTGGCTTCTTGCCGGTGCTTCCAAAGTTGTTCGGATTGCCTGCGATGGGTTCGCCAAAGTGCCACATCCATATGCGATTCGCGATCGCTCGTGTCGTCAGTGGATTGTCTTTGCTCGCAACCCACTCGGCAAACGCTTTGCGGCGACCTTCGATACTGTCGGGGATAGGATCGCGCTGAATCGACGCGAGAACACTGAGAACACCTGGTGCCACCTTGGGGCCTTCAGAAAAGGGGTCTCCACCGATCCGGATACAAGAGTCCTCTATCTCGCCGTCACTCATACGGTTAACAGGCACCCTCATCGGCGCGGTAACGCTTTTCATGTCCGGCGTGCGACCGTCATAGACCGCGAGCGCGAATGGCTCAAAGCGATCGAACTCCCATTTCAATCGTTCCAATCCTTTGCGTGCAACTCGTTCTCTGCCGAATTGCTCAGGCGTGAACCCGACCAGTTTCGGTGGAAAGTCGCTTTCTGAGACGCCATCGGAGGCCAGGCGAGTGCGTGCCGTCGAAAAAACATCGGAGAATGCTTTGCGTTTCTTTACTTGTCGCTTGCTATCGTTGGTCTCATTCTTCGCGGCTTCCACTGCTTCGTTCCATTTCGTAGCATCCTTGCCGTTGTCTTGGAACCAACGCTGGGCATTCTCCAGCATCAGCGCATCAAGTTCCGCGAGCGTCGCCTGATGCTCGGCACCTAGTTGTTCGAGATACGCTCGTTCTTCGAAACCCTTTGTGTTCTCCGCAGGCAGGAATGGCGCCGCGCGCTCGCTCAGTTGGGTCGTCGCGAAGACGGCTTGTATCGAGTAATAGTCGTGGGTCGGTACTGGATCAAACTTGTGATCGTGGCAGCGTGCACATTGCAACGAATGTGCAAGGAAGGTTTCGCCTACGCTGTTGCTCACATCGTCGAGAAAGCGTTGTCGAGCGATTTTCGCAACTTCCATGCCAGTCAATTCCCATGGCCCCATTCGCAAAAAGCCAGTTGCGATGATCTTTTCAGGATCGTTCGGATCGATCTCATCGCCCGCGATTTGTTCTTTGACAAATTGGTCATACGGTTTGTCGCTATTGAAGGCTCGAATCACATAATCGCGATATCGCCACGCGTTACCGCGTTCGTAGTCGTTAGCAAAGCCTGAGCTGTCGGCGTATCGACTCACATCCAACCAATGCTGCGCCATTCGCTCCCCATAATGCGGGGATTCGAGCAAACGATCGACAAGAGCTTTCAGGGCAGTCTCAGCGTCGACGGCAAAGCTTTTCTCAAATGCAACGATCTCACTGCGTGTCGGCGGCAATCCCGTAAGATCAAAGGTCACGCGACGAATCAAGGTTGATGCGTCGGCTGCCGGAGCGACGCTCAATCCCACCGGCATTCGCAAAGCGACAAGAGCATCGATTGGATGATGCGTTCTGGATTCAGGAAGTTCCGGTTTACGAACCGGTTGATATCCCCATAATCCTTCCGATTTGTATCTTCGGTTCGCCCACTCGGATGACAAAGCGCCGACCGTTTGTACCACGATGCCATCTTCGGCCGACCACTTCTCCGCATTCGCTTTTGCGATCTGCTCGGCTCGTTCGCGTTCGAGCCAAGGCGCTCCGCCGGCAATCCAATCTTTAACCCATTGAATCTGTTCGGCATAAAGCTTGTCCGCTTCCTTAGGTGGCATCGGTTGCCATTCGTCGTGCGTTCGAAGAATGGCATGATAGATCGGGCTTTCTTCTGGCTTGCCAGCGACGATGACGGGCTTCTCCTGGTCACCACCTTTGAGCGTGGAGGCCAAGGATCGCATGTCGAGTCCGCCTTGCACGTCCGACTCGTCGTTTCCATGACAAGCTAAGCACTTTTCACTGAACAGTGGTTGAATACGGCGAACGAAAAGCAGTTCGGCTACCTCATTTGCGACACACACTCGGGAAGTAAACTGAATTGCTAGGATAAAGAGCAAACAACGTTGAAAAAATACAATCACGATAGCTTATCTCCAGCTGTTCTCCCCGAGCACCAGAGGGAAGGGAACGAAAATTCGTCGATCGCACCATTCAGATTCCTAATTGGAAATGCATGATGCGCTGTAGGCAATCCCCCGTTCCCAATTTCGCAGGGGCCAAAAACGATCTCTTGACACGGCTGATGGAGAGCTGAGGCTTCTCGACTCACCTCTCTTCCGTCAAAGTACTGAATCACGGTGCCTGTTTGGCTACCGTAGGTAATAGCGACGTGATACCAACGTCCAGTATCAGAGGAATCGGCATTAAAGGAGTGGGGGCGGGATCCATAGCCATAGATTACTCCGTTTTCAAACCTTTTGGACATTTATTGCGAAAGAAAATTTAGAGTGAATTTCCAAGTCGTCGCCAGAAAGGGCGCTTGAAACGAATTCAGCCAAGGAGCGAGAAACCAGTTCGTGAAACGAAAGTCGAGGCTATTTCGCGCTAGTGCTTCGTCAAAGCTAATTTTTAGGGTACGACGGACTTCCAGTCCGTCGACAACATTGGCATCGACGGACTGGAAGTCCATCGTACAGGTTCAGCTCAAACCTCATTTTAAGGTGTGAAGAAGCAGTCGTGCCTCCTACGGAGTGATGAGAGCGTGTGGAAGTCGCCAATCTCGCAGACTAAGCGATCAAAAACGTTGACTCTACTTCCCTTGCATGGCTGGGAACATTTCTTGAACCATTTGCACGGCGGCTGGTCCGACGAGTACCACGAATACACCCGGAAAGATGAAGAGTACGAGTGGAAGTATGAGCTTGACTGCAGTCTTGGCTGCCTTTTCCTCAGCAATCTGTTGACGCTTGACTCGCATGGCATCGCTCTGAACGCGTAGGGCCGTTGCAACGCTCGAACCAAATTTGTCAGCTTGAATCAAGAGAGATGCTAAGGATCGCAAATCTTCCACGCCAGTGCGAATACCAAGGTCCTGAAGAACGTGCGATCGTTGTCGACCCATTTGAAGATGAAGATTGCAAAGTCCAAACTCATCCGACAGAATCCGATAGGAGGTTTTCATCTCTTCGGCGACTTTTCGCATCGCTTGATCCAGTCCTAGTCCAGCTTCGACGCACACGACAAGCAAGTCGAGTGCATCTGGCAGTCCCTGAAAAATAGCTTTCTTGCGACCCTTTACGAAGAAATTGAGGACTACTTCCGGACCATAAAATCCTAAGCCACCACCGATAATCGCTTTCATCCCGGTGCCAGTCGACAATCCTTCGATGAAAATATAAATGCCACCGGTTAATACAAGGAGTACGACCGCAGAAATCAGTTTGATCGAAAGAAACATCATCGGAGCCGTTTCTGTTCGGAAGCCAGCCTCCATCAATCGTTGCTTGAGTTTGCTCGCCTCCTTTTCCGTCTGCGGGGTCAGCGGCTTAGACAGCGCCGGGGCGACCCCTTCAAACGCTCTGGCCATGGCTTCGCCCGCATTCATTTCGGGCTTGTTTCGGCTGCGTCGTGCATTCGGATCGCTCAACATTTCGAGTCGTTGCTCGGCTACGTCGGCTTTTTTCGTCGACATGTCGAGCAAGAGCCATGCGACGCAGAAAACGCCACCAAAGATTGCGATAGGGACGAGTAGGACGAAGTTTACAGCAGCGATGACTAATAACATGGACAGCTAAACCTTAATATCGACGATCTTACGAATCACAAACGCACCGATCAACTGCATGACGATCGCGCCACCCAACATCCATCGACCCATATCATCTTTAAAGAGAGACATGATGTACTCACGATTGAGGAAGTACATCACGACGAACAAGAGCGGTGGCAAGGCGAACAATACAACGCCCGACAAGCGACCTTCCCCAGTGAGGGCTTGAATGGTCCCGGCCAGTTTGAATCGCTCACGTATGAGACGACCAATCTTATCAAGGATTTCAGCCAAATCGCCACCGGTTTGGCGTTGGAGAATGATGGCCGTCGCTAAAAACTTCAAGTCCATATTCGGAATGCGCTCGGTCATCAAGTTCAGCGACTCGTCGAGAGGAATCCCGAAGTTTTGTTCCTCGAAACAACGGCCAAATTCTCGCTTAATTGGATCTGGCATTTCGGAAGCCACCAATCCAAAACCGGCGCCCAAGGAGTGCCCAGCTAACAACGACCTTCCCAAGAGCTCGAGTGCCTCAGGTAGTTGTTGGTTGAACTTCGTGATCCGCTTATTCTTTTTGAAGACGATGTAGCAGTATGGAGCAATTGCTACGAAGACTGCAGCAATCGGTGCAAACAGGAACGGCAATCCACCAACAAGAATGCCAACAAAAGCGAGCGCTGCGGCACCGCCTGTCATGATAAGGAACTTCGGTACGGGTACGCGAAAGTCGGCCTGATCAAACAATCGCTGCAGGTTGAAAGTCTGGTCGACCCAAATTTCGATCGCGGAACGTTCCGATGTCAGCGGCCGGGTTAAGATCGAAACCTCTTCACTGACCGCACTCCCTTTTCCTTTTCGATTCGTGAGTGCCGATAAGCGATCTTCCGCTTGCGAAAGATCATCCTTCTGAAACATCATCGACAGGCCAACTACGAGGGCCGTAACCCCAACGCCAGCTGCGATTGCAACCATGATCATCGGACTCATGCTATTCTCCTAGGCTTTCATCATGACGCGTTGACGGAAAGCACTGGCGGGTAAACGAATACCCGCTTGTTCAAGTCTCGACATAAATGTCGGCCGAACACCGGTGCATTCAAAGTGGCCGAAAGCTTTGCCGCTTTCGTCGACCCCTTCCTGATTGAATCGATAGATATCTTGCATGACGACCGTGTCCTGTTCCATCCCGACAATTTCGGTGATATGCGTAACGCGGCGAGGACCACCTTGCAAACGACTCGCCTGGACAATCACATCGACAGCACCAGAAATCTGTTGACGAATGGCTTTGACGGGCAGGTCAAAGCCCGACATCATGACCAGCGTTTCCAGACGCGCAATTCCGTCGCGAGGCGTATTCGCATGGATCGTCGTTAGCGAGCCATCGTGTCCCGTATTCATCGCTTGCAACATATCGAGCGTTTCACCACCGCGGCATTCCCCGATGATGATGCGTTCAGGACGCATACGCAGCGCATTTTTTACGAGATCGGTTGCGGTAATTGCGCCATTGCCTTCAATGTTTGCTGGACGCGTTTCCAAACGTACCACGTGCTCTTGCTGTAGTCTCAATTCAGCCGCATCTTCGATCGTGACGACGCGCTGATCATTCTGAATGAAGCTGGAAAGGGTGTTCAGCAACGTTGTTTTGCCGGAACCCGTACCGCCGCAAATAATCATGTTCAATCGGGCTTTGATGCAGCCTTCGAGAAGCATCACCATCTCAGGGGTGAACGCCTTGAAGTTGAGCAAGTCTTCCAGCTTGATCGGACTCGATCCGAATCGACGAATGGACACAGCGGCGCCGTCGAGCGCCAACGGTGGAATAATCGCGTTCACACGAGAACCGTCTTCCAAACGCGCGTCAACCATCGGTGAAGTTTCGTCGACTCGTCGCCCGACGCGAGATACGATGCGGTCGATAATTTGCATCAAGTGTCCGTTGTCACGAAACTCGACTTCGGTCTTTTCAAGTCGACCTTTCCGTTCAACGAAGATATTCTTGGGGCCGTTGATCAAAATGTCGCTGATGGTTGGATCCTTGAGAAGGAATTCCAAAGGGCCTAGACCAAAGGTCTCATCGAGAACCTCATCGACGATTCGGTCGCGTTCCGATCGATTGAGAAGTGTGTTCTCAGCGTCACAAAGATGCTCGACTACCAGCCGGATTTCGCGCTTGAGGGCGTCGCCCTTCATGTCACCGACGCGGCTCAAGTCGAGTTTATCGACAAGTCGCGAATGGATTCGACGTTTGATAACTTCGAATTCGTCTTGCTTAGACTGTTCTGCAGTTCGCATAGGTTGAGCTGTTTTCATCACCATCCACACCCTGAAAAGGATTCTGGGACGGGATTTCGTCTAGCTCAACAGAAAGTCGCCCAATTCGGACGGCGTATGGAAGATCTGCTGAGCTCCGGTCCGTCTTAGTTCTTCGACGGCACGAAATCCCCACGAGACTCCAATCGCACAACAACCGGCCGCAACCGCAGTTTCCATGTCGGTATTCGTATCACCGATATAAGCGATATTTTCGGTACGAAGCTTCCATTCGGCCGCCATGCGATGGACACCAGCCGGGTCCGGCTTACGCGGAACATCGGGCTTCTGCCCAGCAATGCTCGAAAATGCGATGCCAGGCAAAAAATAATCGACACACTGTTTCGTGAATCGGTCAGGTTTGTTCGATAAGACCCCCATGGTCATCGGGCGACTCAACAACCGTTTCAGCAAAATCTCGATCCCGTCGTAAGGTTTAGACCGTTTATTCCATTGTTCAGCGTAAATAGACTCGAAGGTGTGAACGGCTTGATTGAGAAGCGGAACACTATCTCTGGTTTCCGGCCAAGCTCGTTGAAAGAGGACCGCAACGCCATCTCCGACCAGCGTTTTATAAGCTTCCATCGTGTGATTGGGTTGTTCAAAACGAGTTAGAACGGCATTCGCGGCCGTTCCAATATCCTCGAGCGTGTCGAGAAGTGTTCCATCTAAATCAAAGATCGCAGCCTGAAATCTCAATCGATACTCCTGGGGACGACAAATATCCTACACTCGGTGTTTCAGCACGCCGTCAACGAAGGTGGCGGCGACTTGACCGATCAGTTCTGTGGCATGCAACGGAGTGTTGTAGGCTTTGGTCTTCATGGCAGGCGCATCGACAATCCAAGATAGATCCGGGCGAATGAGAACGACGTCGGCGGGCGCGCCGGCTCGGAGTGTACCTGCTTCAATTCCGAGAAGTTCTGCTGGATTGGTACTCAACTTGGCAAAGAACCCTAACCAATCGATCACCCCTTTTCTCACGAGATGGGTAACCACTTGTCCGACCGCCGTTTCCAAAGCCACCATCCCAAACGGAGCAATATCCAGTTCTTGCATCTTCTTCTCGAGCGAACATGGGCGATGTCCACTCGAAAGAATACTAATCGTTCCGTCCGCTAACCCCTTTAAGCAAGCTTCGATATGGGGTTTGGAACGCATCGGTGGATTGATTTTGCAATTTGGATCGAACGATCTCAGTTGCTCGTCGAGCATGTGCGTGTTCGATACATACATGCCGGCCGTAAAGGCGACGCCTCTCGATTTTGCGTGTCGGCAAATTTCCACACTTCCAGAGGTGGATATGCTCATCAGGTGCAGTCTTCCACCCGTCGTTTCGACGAGGCGAAGGTCCCTTGCCGTGGCTAAATCTTCCGCTTCGGCCGGAATAGGTGGTAAGCCAAGGACAAGTTGCGTCATGTCTTCATGCATCACTCCGCCACGTGACAAGGCGAGGACTTCCGGATGATCGAGTAGCGGGCGATTAAACATCGAGCAGTATTCGAGTGCTCGACGCATCAAAGCTGTATTATCGATGGCTCGCGGTGCATCGCTCAATGCAACGACGCCAGCTTCCACCAGCGAGCCGATTTCCGCGAGCTCTTCTCCCAGACGCTCTTTGCTCACACAACCAAGTGGATAAAGCTTAGCCAAGTTCGCGCGAGCGGCTTTCTGCTGAACAAATTGAACCAAAGCCGGCGAGTCAATCGGCGGCAGCGTGTTCGAAGACATGGCGATCGATGTAAAGCCACCCGCCAGCGCCGACATCAATCCTGTCGTCAGCGTTTCATCTTCTTCGCGGCCTGGTTCACCAAAAACCGTTCCAAGGTCAACCAACCCCGGTCCGCCGATTAGTCCTCGACCATCCAGACGTTGTACATCGGGTGGAAGATCCCCATCGAGAACGTCGAATCCAACAATCTTGCCATCGACAAAGAGGAGTCGTGCTAGTTGATCAAAGTTCGATCCGGGATCGATCCAACGGGCGTTTTCGATAAGCCACGAGTTTGACTCGTGAATCTTTTCGGTCATGTTGTCGCCCTCCGGCCGAGCAGCAACCACAAGACCGCCATCCTGACCGCAATCCCGTTCGTCACTTGATGCAAGATTACCGAATGAGGCCCATCAGCGACTTCTGCTGTTAGCTCGACACCACGGTTAATTGGCCCCGGGGCCATAATCAGCATGTCGGGCTTGGTATGTTTCATTCGCTCGTTCGTCATTGCATAAAGCAATCCATACTCGTGAACGGAAGGGAATGGCCGCGTTGCTTGTCGTTCAAATTGAATGCGCAACAAATTCAATACATCGCAGCGAGGCAAAATTTCGTCCAAGCTGTAAGCAACCTCGACTCCAAATTTTTCCCACGTCTTGGAAACCAAGGTCGCCGGGCCACATACGATCGGTTTGGCCCCTAGTTTGAGCAAGCCCCATATATTGGATCGCGCGGTCCGACTATATGCGATGTCACCTACCAAAGCGACCGTTAAGCCTTTGAGACTTCCGCGTTGCTGGCGGATCGTGAGTAGATCCAACAATCCTTGCGTTGGGTGTTCATGCGGACCATCGCCTGCGTTCAGCACCGCACCGTTCAAATGCCTTGCGAGCAAATGCGGTGTTCCCGGGGTTCCATGACGAACGACGACCGCATCCACCCCCATCGCTTCGATGGTTTTGGCAGTATCAATGAATGTTTCACCCTTGGAAACACTCGAACCGCTGGAAGAGAATTCAACCGTATCAGCACCGAGTCGTTTGGCGGCCAACGAAAAGCTATTTCGGGTCCGGGTGCTATTCTCGAAAAAGAGATTGGCTACCGTCTTACCTTTTAGCAGGTCGAGTTTGACTCGCCCCGATTCGGTGGCAGCTTGGAGTTTCTCGGCCAAATCCAAGACAAGGGTGATTTCTTCGGCGGAAAGTTCTTCCAAGCCCAGTAAATGGCGATGCTTCCAAGTAGAGAGGATCGATGCTGGAAAGTCCGTCTGGCCGGTCATTCGACGAAAGTTACCACAAGAGCAAGTTTTAAGGGAAGCTCTTTTTAACGAAACAACGGCATTCTCGCCAGGGCTAGCGAATAAAAGAAGCGTGCTTCATGACAAGCCTGAATCCGTTACTCCCGCTCGTCGGGGATTGAATGGTAGAATGAGGTTCGCGGCAATATTTGTCTTCCTCCCGACGCTGACTCGAGCTCGAAACAAAAAAAGATGAAGGATTTTGTATCACCGGTTTCAGTGAACCAGAAGTCCGTAAACAAGCGTTCGAGACTTCCGTTTTGGATTTTTATTGCGTTCCTTTTCGTGCTCAACTTTGTGGCAATTCCGATTTTTCTTTGGTTCGCCATGTTTAATATGATACGGACCGTTGTAGGTCAGGCTCCATTGATAGGGCTTTTTTTTGGCCAAGCCATGTTCATCCCTGTCCTTGGCGGACTTTGGGGACGATGTTGGCTGCATGGATTCTTTCTTGCGACCGCGCTGGCGTCGATCGGAATTTCGTTACTCTTGGTGGGGCAACAAACGGGTGATTGGTTGGGGATCACTGGTATGGTCTTTTTTTCCGAGTCCATTTTGTGGGGCTTTGTGACGGGACTCTTTCTCGTCCCGCCGATTGTCTTTGCGGGTTCAGCCCCCTTCCTCGTCGGGAGGCATTTTTTCGGATGGCAGTTGACGCGAGAAACTTGTTCGCAAACGCCACGCGTTCCTACCGGGATCGAAGAACTTTTACTCGTGACGGCGGCACTGGCCGCAATCCTTTCCTGTCTTCGTGTTGTCCAAGTTGGATGGGAAGTGTCGGGTGATCAATTCTACACACCTTTGTTGTTTGTATGCGTTAGTATTCTTGCTGCCAATTCGATCGCCGTTTTGCCTGCCGTCTATCTTGCATTTCGATCGAAATCGGCATTAAGAGGTTTTCTGTTCTCGTCGATCGTTCTGTGTGGCATCGGCGGTGTCTTGCACGGAGTCTGGATGTTGCTTGTATTACTTTTCCGCGGTGAGAACTCTGGAGGAAGCGGGAACGAAGCAATATGGTTTTTTCTAACTGCGAGCATGCTTGGATCGTTGCTCACCAATCTTGGTCTTTTGGCACTTCGTACGAGCGGATATCGTCTGGCGAAGTTCGCACCGAGAGATGCCACTCTTAACCGAGAAGACGCTCAGTTTGAGGAACGCACCGCCCGAAGTCGTCATCGAAAATGGGTCGCGGCAACGTTCGTGTTCGCCCTGCTTTCGACCATCTCCATCACGCAAGTCAAAGCGGCCAGGAAGACCAACGATCAAAACAATTTGGAACTCTATAGTCAACTCAAGCGCGAGGGTGGTTCGGTCACCCTCCGAAATCGCAAGATCGTTGAGTTAAAAATGGCTTCCGGAACGACTGACA
>JANOAI010000333.1:0-47600 GCA_031411055.1 Pirellulaceae bacterium | reverse complement strand
TTCCGGCTTTTGGTACCTGACCCCGTTTTCCGACTGGTTAAATGAAAAATGAAAATGCTCTAGGTGACATCATTTCCGAACCAACTGGTCGTTGCAGATCGGTGTTTAGTGCGTCGAATGGGGAAAGAGCGTGTCCCACTTTATCGGTAAGTACCTCGGGTTCACAGATTGGCTTCCGGACTACTCAAAATCTTCATCTTCCGAATATCGGGTCAAACACCATGTACCAAAGCAGCTTAAGAAGCCAGCGATACCGATCGGAAAGAGCAGGTTGTGCATTTGACGCACGTTGTCGGAGATCGGCGATAGATCGGAATGAATCGGATCGGAATCTGAAATCGGAGAATCTGAAATCAACGCCGTCTTCACCGGAAGCGAATCAGCCTGCTCCCATCCGAACCGGGTACGCCTCCAAGATTTCGCATCCGTTGGCTCTGCATGGATCTCCGCCAAGGCAAAAATTCCCTGAATCGCGATAAGAATAGCGGCGATGCCGATCCAGGGGCCGAGTCGAGGCGAATCTTGAAAGGGTTGTTGGTTCATGCTCCCATAGCTAGGCAGACGGCGGGCCAAGACGTGAATGGAGGACCAGCAGGCAGACTCGACCAACTCAAAAACACCTGTTTTACTTGGCGAGAGCTTGCTTATTGGTGGATCTTAACGTTTTTTGAGCTGTTTCTTGTTTCCTTTTGGCAACCTAGGAAATGTGGCGAGAAGACAACACTCGTCCGGGTCGTGGTGATCCTTCGCAACATATTCCATCTTCAAACCGATGGGGTTCCTACGCAAGTTTTTCGATCCCAGTTATGATGGGAGCCCTACCTTTGATTTCCGCTCTGCTTTGATCGTACAACAGAGACGCGAATCGATCCGAAATTTTCGAGTTGCTCCTAACCCCGGGTTTCGATGACAGCCACTCCCAATGACCTTGTAATCACCGGCTGGGGCGCGGTGTCGCCTATCGGTATCGGGCCTGAGCCGTTTTGGGATTCGCTCGCGCACGGCCGTGGTGCGGTTCGCATGGCGGAACCAACCGAATCCGTAAATGGACGGCGTTGGATGGCTGGGATTGTCGAAGGTTTTGATCCCAAGCAGTTTGTTCAACCCCGAAAATCGCTCAAGGTCATGTGCATTGAAACGCAAATGGCATTTGCGTCGTCAGTGTTGGCCTGCAAGCAAGCCAATATTGAATCGGGCAAGATTAATTCAGATCGCTTTGGAACCGTCTTCGGTTCAGAGATGCTGTTTAGCGAAGTCGAAGATATCGAACAGATTGTCGCGTTGTGTCGCGTTGGCGGGACGATGGACCATTTAAAGTGGGGCGAGCAGGCGATGTCGAACATGTACCCATTGTGGATGTTAAAGTCGCTTCCAAACATGCCAGCTTGTCATGTTGGTATTTGGCTCGATGCTCGAGGTCCGAACAATACTGTAACGACGGAAGAGACGTCGGGCTTAAACGCCCTTATCGAAGCAGCTCATGTCATTCGTCGCGGTCAAGCAGATTGCATGCTTGTCGGCGCGGCAGGGAATCGAATCAGCTTAACTCGTTACTTCCAACGCTTTGAGTCGCATCTGTCGTGTGCCTACGACGCACCCGAATCGGCTTGCAAACCGTTCGACGCTCACCGTGATGGAAAAGTCACGGGCATGGGGGCTGCCACGATTGTACTTGAACGCCGATCGCATGCTGAAGCCAGAGGCGCTAAGCCTATGGCGGAACTTGTTAGCTGGTCAAGCGCGTTCGGAAGACCCACGTCCCATGCGGCTGGTTCGGCCGATGCCGTCGCTCGATCGTTGAAACAGGCATTGGAACGGGGCAAGGCAAGTGTGAACGAAATCGATCACGTAAACGCTTCGGCAAACGGCATTGTCACCATGGACGCGAATGAGGCGATCGGCATTTCGAGTTCGCTTGGCGAAACACCTGTCGTTTCGATCAAAGGATACATCGGGGACTCCGGGTGTTCTTCCGGACTAATTGAACTGTGTGCCTCACTTGAAGGTAGCAACCACAAGTTAGTCCCGGTGACGCTCAATCATGCTTCGACGGCCGCTGACTGCCCTGTCAATGTCATCAAGATCCAATCGAAACCGTGGACGCAGCCTTATTTCATGAAAACCAGCATGACGCCCTACGGACAATCGGCTTCGGTTCTTCTTCGTATTGAAAACAGCTGATTACTTGTTCGACGCTTGCTCAGACTCTAAAATCTTCGTCTCTGGTATCCTTTCTATCAAACTGAGCTGAGTTCTAGTATGCCATTAGCGAACCATTCAAATCGCGTCCGTTTAACCGTCGCGATGATGTTGCCTGCGCTTGTTTTCATGAGCTGCAATAAGAAACCCGACAACTCCGACCTTCGGATCGTCAAGCAAGACAAGTCGAGCGATCATAGTGCCGATAGCAGCACATCGACCGCGGGTACTCCTTCGAAATCGATCAGCGTGGCTTTTATCACCAACCAGATCGCCGATTTCTGGAAGATCGCAGAAGCAGGATGCCGCGACGCAGAGAAGGATTTTGGCGTTTCCGTGCAGGTGCGTATGCCGTCTCAAGCAACCGCGGTTGAGCAAAAACGGATTGTTGAAGACTTGATCACTTCGGGAGTACAAGCGATCGCCATTAGCCCAATAGACTCGGACAATCAAATCGAATGGTTGAATGGGGTTGCCGAAAAGGTTCCGTTAATAACCCACGATTCCGATGCGCCAAAATCGAATCGCCTTTTTTACATCGGCATGGATAATTATGCCGCCGGCCGAGCTTGTGGTGAACTGGTCAAGAAAGCGCTCCCGGATGGCGGTGAGGTCATGTTGTTCATCGGGCGTTTGGAGCAAGACAACAGCAAGTATCGCCGCCAAGGCGTGATCGATGTCTTGATGAATCGCGATCGCGACATCGATTATTACAAAAATCAGCCAAATGCTTGGGATCCTAACGAAGGCGAAGTGAAGAGCGACAAGTACACCGTGCTTGCAACCATAACCGATCAAGGGAAATCCGAAGTTGCGCAAACGAAAGCCGAAGACTCGATTAACAGCTATCCTGGTTTGGATGCGATGGTCGGCTTATTCGAGTACAACCCGCCAGCTTGCTTCCAGGCTATCGAAAAAGCGGGTAAACGCGGGCAAATTAAGTTGATTGGGTTCGACGAAAACGAAGTCACTTTGCAAGCGATCAAAGATGGACATTGCGAAGGGACGGTCGTTCAAAATCCATACTCTTACGGATACGAATCGGTTAAGTCGCTCAAGAAGATTCTGGATAAGGCTTCCGATGCAATCCCCGAATCCAAGTACGTCGATATCCCTCCTCGCACGATTACGAAAGAAAACGTCGACGAGTACTGGGCGGATCTTAAGGCGAAGACCGGGAAATAGTTTTCAGTCTTCTGTGTCGTTGCTGAAGACTGAAAACGTCGGTTGTTGGGCATTGGCGATTGAAACGCTACGCTTCTGCTACGGACGCCACAATGTCCAACATCTGATGATCGAATTGTCCGCGCGTGAGGACTTCGAAGCCCGCTGCAGCGGCCGCTTCCAATTTGGCAACATGCACATGGGGTCCGTACGCAATGAACTTGGCGATTGGGCAAGCTTCACCAATCGTCGAGCGAACGGCGACGAGGTCTTCTAGCTCCAGCGTTAGATCGATAATCCAAAGAGGGATCGTCGATGGATCGGCCAGTCGTGACAAAAGCTTCTCAACCGATCGATCAGCGATGAGGGCGACCGATACCGCTTTCGCCGCGCTCGAAACGCGAGACTGGAACATAAGGTCTTTGGTGAGAAAAGCGATGCAAGCAGTCATAGAGTTTCAAACGGCACTTTCACCGCGAAGATTTTGATCAATAGTAATCGCTTCCACCATCGGTAATAGAAAGACTTTTCCGTCGCCATGGTTCCCTGCGGTGCCCGTTCTCGCGACGGTCGTGATCGTTTCAATCGTCCGATCGACAAAATCGTCGTTGACGACAATTTCGAGCATCACTTTACGTAGGAAGTCCGTTTGATATTCGATCCCATGATACGTTGCAGCGGGACCGTGTTGTCTCGCATATCCAAGGGCGTCGCAAACGGTAAGTCGTTCGACACCGATCGATCGAAGCGAATCACGCACGGCGTTGAGTTTGGTCGGTTGAATAATGACCAGTAACATTCGCATTGGGTTCTTCCTGTGTTGCTTGCAAGAAACCTTGATCGCGTCCCGTGTGTCAAAAAGGCTCGACTGCGCCACTTTGCGCTGGAGTCCAGACTTTAGCCGCATGTTCGTGTACTGAGGAAAATTCGCCTAAAGGCTGCATTCCAAAAAGGTTGCGAGCGATTCTCGAGTCCAAAGTGGCGTTTCCAGCCTAAGCTTCGACTTCGGCAGGAGCAAGTACCAGCGCGTCGTCCGAAGGCCCTGTCCATTGAGGTAGCTCACACTTGGTTGCTTGCCATCCGGTATGAACGAGTGTTGCTTTATTGCCATTCGGTGAGGGCCCAACGATTCGCCATCGTGCCGACGAAGGGTCGCTTGGAAGTTCAACGCGATCGCCTTCGGAGGAGTCGATTAACCGCACGATATTGAAAAGCCGCTTCAGGGTTGCCGAAGTATCGCGGAGAACGTCGCGCGACGCGGCACCAACCTGTGCATCGGTATAGCCATCCAATGGCTCTTGAACGAGGTCAAGAAAACGCGCCTCGCGTTGCAGCGTACTGATGAGTGTAAGAGCTTCGCTTCGACCTGGGGTTGATTTTTTGTCTGCCGGCTTCGTCAGCTTTTCGTCCTTGGGGAAAGGTGCTTCGAGGGCCGGTTGTTTCAATGCTAACTTGAGGCGATCTGCCGTCTTGCGATCGCAGAATAAAGCCTTCAGGGCCAATCCGAAATGCATTATGAAATTGTCCTACTTCCAAACTAGATGAAGATTAATAAGCACGCATTCAAGAACGCCGCGTCTCAACGCATATTGGCTGAGGTCTTGAAGGACGTGACTATCGACGGAGGAAACAAGTCGACGCATTACTCGTCGTTATCGCTTGATTTTGAAGCCGGCGACTTTTTCTTGGCCACCTTCTTTGTTGCCGCCTTCTTCTTAACTACTTTCTTTTCGATTGTGTTTTCCGCAACTTTCTTGGTCGTTTTCTTGGCTGGGCTGCGTTTCTTAGTTACTTTCTTTTTCTTGCTGCCACCTTCGGCTGCACGGGTCGCTAACAGGACTAACGCTTGTTCGAGCGTCAGGGCTTCGGGGGTAGTTTCTTTAGGGAGTGATGCATTGGTTTCACCGTCGGTCAGGTAAGGACCATAGCGACCTTCACGAAGTTCAATCGGCTTGCCCGTCACCGGAGACTCGGGGAAAACTTTGAGCGGTGGCGTCGCCGCACCGCGCCCGCGGAAGGTCTTCGGCTGTGCCAATATTTCGAGCGCTTGCTCGAGTGTTATCTCGTAGACGTCGAGCGTCTTGGGAATCGAACGATATTCTTTATCCTTTTGAAGGTAGGGTCCGAAGCGACCTATCTTGGCCCAGATCTTCTTCCCTTCTTCGGGATGCAAACCAAGTTCACGAGGCACCGAAAGGAACTTGAGCGCGGATGCAAGGTCCACGCTTTGTGGATCCATTCCCTTTGGGATCGAAGCAATTTTTTTACCTTCGTCGTCATTCGTGCCGAGCTGCACATACGGTCCATAGCGTCCCACTTTGACGTAGATATCCAAGCCAGTCGTTGGATCCGTTGCGAAAGGCTTATCGCCCGCAGCTTGCTTTTCCAACAGATCGAGGGCCGAGTCGAGATTGATTTCATCCGGAGCCATGGAATCCGGAATCGAAGCTTTACGCGCCCCTTGCTCGACAAAGGGACCAAACTTACCGACCCGAACCACAATGGGTTCGCGATGATCGCCCGTTAGCGGCTCGCCGAGCGGATAGGAACATGCGACGCGTGCATCAATTTCATCGATCTTGCTTTCCAGTAAGGGCTTCAAGCCAGAAGGCAAATCGTCGTCGGCGTCTTTCCCTCCGTGATAAAAACCTCGTAGGTATCGCAAGTTTTCACGTTCGTTACGGCTGATTTCGTCGAGATGATCTTCCATCTCGGCCGTAAACTTATAGTCGACCAAGTTTCCGAAATGATCTTCGAGCAGCCGAATCACGGCAAACGCGGTCCAGCTGGGGACGAGCGCATTCCCTTTTTTGAAGACATACTCGCGGCCTTGGATGGTTTCAATAATCGAAGCGTAGGTACTTGGACGACCAATACCGCGTTCTTCGAGACCTTGCGTTAGGGATGCTTCGGTAAATCGAGCAGGGGGTTGGGTCGTATGCGAGACCGCTTCCATCGTTTCGACGCCAAGCTTCTCGTTAACTTCGAGCATTGGAAGTAGGCGTTCCTTCCCGGCCAATTCGGCTTCAGGATCATCACTTCCTTCAACATAAGCTCGGAGAAAGCCTTCGAATTCGATCGACGAGCCCGAGGCTTGAAAGGTAACCCCGCCACCTTCGATGGTAACGATAACACTTTGTTTGCGAGCGTCGGCCATTTGCGAAGCGATCGTCCGCTTCCAAATCAAATCGAACAATCGGAACTCGTCATGATTGAGCTGACCCCGGAGAGCTTCGGGCAGCTGAAATGGATGACCTGCTGGGCGAATCGCTTCGTGAGCTTCCTGCGCGTTTTTGACCTTCGTTTGATAGATACGAGCGGAGCCATACAGGAAATCCGGTCCGTATTGACTTCGTACCAACTCGCGAGCGGCGTCGATTGCAACCTGAGCCAGCGTCGTCGAGTCGGTACGCATATAAGTGATATAACCGTTCTCGTACAAACTCTGCGCAGTTCGCATCGCCTGTTTAGCGGTAAAACCAAGTTTGCGGTTGGCTTCCTGTTGAAGCGTACTGGTCGTAAACGGTGGTTTCGGACGCTCAATGAATGGCTTGATTTCGACGTTCGTAACTTTGAAATCGGCATTCTTAAGACGATTGCGCAGGGCTACTGCATCGTCGGCATTGAGCCAACATTGTTTCGGATCTTTCAACAGGCCTGTGGCTGCATCAAAATCCTTACCGGTTGGAATTCGCTTGCCATCGACCGTCATTAGCGTCGCATTAAAACGCGTTTTGTCGGCTTTCGCGAACGACGCTTCAAGATCAAAGTAGGTCGCAGAATGAAACGCCATTCGTTCTCGCTCGCGTTGAACGATCAATCGAACGGCTACGCTTTGGACACGCCCGGCTGATAAGCCGTAGGCGACTTTACGCCAGAGCAACTGAGAAACGTCGTAGCCGTACAGTCGATCGAGAATGCGTCGCGTTTCTTGTGCCTTGACCATCCCTTGGTCAATCTGGCGAGTCGACTTCAGCGCAGCTTGGATGGCTTCTTCAGTGATCTCATGGAATACGAGCCGATGGACGGGTACCTTGGGCTTCAAAACTTCGTGAAGATGCCAGGAAATAGCCTCTCCTTCACGATCCTCGTCCGTCGCCAGATAAAGGGCATTGGCGTTTTTGAGGGCGTCTTTTAAGTGCGAAACCTGCTTTTTCTTTTCCGCAGGAATAATGTAAATCGGCTCAAAATCACCGTCCACATTCACTCCGAGATAGGCCCAAGTCTCATCCTTATATTGAGCTGGAATGGACTTCTTGCCTTCCGGAAGGTCACGAATATGCCCGATCGAGGCCTCGACTTGATAACCTGAGCCAAGAAATTTAGCGATCGTCTTAGCTTTCGCAGGCGATTCGACGATAACGAGCGATTTTTGGGAACTGCCACTCATGCGGTACCGGAGCGTTGCCTTTCAATCCCTTGGTTTTTTGACAATTTTGTGGAAAGCTAACGCTGATCGTCTGAAAACGCTAGGGGGTCGCCCTAAAGGTTGGTTTTCATCACTGTTGCGTTTCAGGCCGCAAATCCTACAATCCGACGGACCTTTTTTTCAATCCATGACAACCAAGGACGCCTAGGATGGCAAGCCCGCTCGAACATTTTCGGAAGAATCAGAAGACATACATGGCCGTTTTGGTCGTGGTCTCCCTCATTACTTTCGTGCTCACCCCAAGTGCAAGTAGCCCTCGCGATGTCCAAAATGCATTGGCGGGGCGCAGGAACCAGTCGCTTGTTTCCTGGAAAGGGGGCAAGCTGAGTATCAATGAGTTGGATCGGATGCGACAAACCCAACTCCTATGCTATCGCGTATTCCAGAAATTAGCCGACGAAGTCCTCAAAGCGGGGGGGACTCCCGGTGTTCCTGGCTTCTTCTCAAGCGTTCAAGGGATGTCGATCGGAATCCAGCCGCCGCCGAACCCAGACGTCATGTCCATGCCGCAGGTTTACGAGTCGGTTGCCGAGCTATTCTTGCTTACGGAAACGGCGAAAAAGCAGGGGATTGTCGTCGACGATCATGCCGCCGATACCTTCATTAAAAAATTCGTCGATGGGAAAGTGTCCGGCCCACGTTTCGAGGAAATTACCAAGGAAATTGCTGGCCCTGAACTCAGTCGCTTCGAAATCTACAGCTTCCTGAAAGCCGAGATTTCGAGGCAGATCATGGTGCAAATGGGGGGGGCGGGAATCACGGTCCCAGCCTCGGCGCAGCCATTGGTAACACCGACCAAGAGTTGGGAAAATTTCCAACGATTTCAACAGCGTGCCAAGATCGAGGCCTATCCGATTTTTGTGGATGATTTAGCCAGCAAAGTCACTGCCAAACCATCCGAACAAGAATTGCGAAATATCTACGAACGAGGCAAGAATTTTTTCCGGCCAGCCGATTCCGCAGAACCTGGCTTTTATCAAGGCTACAAAACCAACATCGAATATTTGCTGATCAGCAACGATAACTTCCTAAAACAAGCGGAAGCCGCAATCACGGATGAAGTTCTGAAAGCCGAGTACGACAAACGCGTTCAAGACCAAGGTGCTTATCGCGTTCCTGTCGAGGAGTTCAAGCCAACCGAACAGCAGCCACCGATGGCTGAGCCAACCAAGAAGGAAGAACCTAAGCCGGACGTTCCAAAGAAAGAAGAGTCTACGACGGACGAAGTAAAGAAGGACGATCCGAAGACCAACTCCAAGGACGATTCTAAGAAGGAAACAACCGATTCGACCTCTGCTAAGGAAACACCGGCTGCAACCGAAACTCCATCGCCCGAAAAGGTAAAGCCAGAACCAAAAGCGGAAGCAAAAAAAGCAACTAAAAAGAAAACGAATACCAAGAAGGTTGACACTAAAGATAAACCGGCTCCAAAAGCCGACGATGTGCCAGCCGCTCCACAACCTGACGTGAAACCGGCCCCAGTCGAACCGACGACGCCGAGCCCGTCGGAACCTAAGCCATCCTCCGATTCTTCCTCTTCTCTGCTACCAGCGGAAAGCAACGGCAACAGTGGCAAAATCCGACTGGTCGCATTCCAAGCGGAAGAAAAGCCAGCCGCAACCGCTGGCGATACTCCGGCTACCGAAGTGACTCCCGCCAAGCCTCCGACACTCGAAGTTCCAATTGAGCCTTCCGCCACGGGGACGCCAAGTAACAACGAAACGAAGTCAGATGCACAACCAGCCACGGATGCGAATGCAGATGCAAAGCCAGCCGCTGAATCGAAACCGGCCGAAAAGTCGATGCGAACGAAAACGTTCGATGAAGTGCGCGACGAGCTCCGACGCGAGCTTGCTTCACGACCAGCAGCTGAGAAACGCGATGCTGCTCAAAAAGCGGTTCGTGAGGAAATGGACAAATACTACAGCGATATTCAACTTTACAACACTCGCAACCCTGATGACAAAGATGCGGTGAAGCCCGAACCACTTTCGCTTTCGAAACTCGCCGATCAGTACGGATTTACCTATGGTAAGACTGGGATGGTCGATGCCTATGTTGTCCAAGATTTGGCCGTTGGACGAAGCTTTGTTGGAAACTTCCAACGTCCCGTCGGAATTGCTGACGCGATTTTTGATCCTCGGGTCAACAAGTTTATGCCGCTGGAATCGATGGGACTCGAAGGTACCAGCTTTGTCACCTATCTCCTTTGGAAGATTGAAGATATCGAATCTCGCGTTCCAGCCTTTGAAGAGTGCCGCGAGCAAGTCGAGAAAGCTTGGCGAGCTTCACAAGCCAAGCAATTGGCAATCGACAAAGCAACGGAACTCGCATCATCGATCAATGCAAATAACGACACCGATCCGTGGGCCGCTGTGCTCGAGGAAAGCCTCCGTGGCTCGGTCATCAAGCCGCCCATGTTCACTTGGATGCAACCGTCCTTTCGACCTGGCGATTCAGCCAGCGTTTCAAACATCGAAGGAATTGTAAACGCCGGTCGACCGATTATGGAAAAAGTCTTCGAGTCGGAAGTCGGCAAAGCGACGTTTGCTTTTGACGATCGTCAAAAGAAATGCTTTGTCATTCGGGTTGTTGAACGCGCCCCAAGCGATGAAGAACTTCAACAGAAGTTTCAGTCATCTCCACGGAACGAAGCCACGGATTCTCTGGCCTTCCAACAAGCTCGCGAAGTCGCCGCCGGTTGGTTTCAAAGTATCCAAGACTCCGCTGGACTCGACTTATCGAAGCTTCGCGAGATGAAATAGACAATTCTTTTTGTTCGCAACCAACTGCTGTAACGTATGGTTGCGAACCTAAAGGATTATTCATACATCGCCGTTCGATACGCGATGCGGAAAAAGTTACATACCTAGCACGCTGTTGACGTTTTCGTACGACGGACTTCCTGGTCCAAGGCTTAAGGGTATCGAATCTTTCGAATCCCGCGGGCTCGCCCTGCGGATCGTTGGGGTTTTCGCTACACCGGCTCCGATACCGTTAATGGCGGTAGCTAACAACCGAATAATCCGCGGGCGAGCCCCAATGGCGTGGACTTTTGTAGCGGAACGGCGCAAGCCGTCCGGTTCCTCAACATTTTCTCGCAATACATCGGCCGGCTTGCGCCCAATGCCATCGACCCTCCCGCGAAAAGCGGGAGTGTCGATGGCGAGGTACGAGCCAGCGGGGAGGGTGAGATTTCGAATGTTTCGTGACCATATTCCCTCCCCTCGTCGTCGTTCCTCCTCCTCGACCCTCCCAAAAGGGAGGGTGAAGTTAGGAAAGTAGATGGCATTAGGCTTGCGCCGTTCCGTTACAAAGTTTTTTCCTTAAGTCCAAGCCATTTGGGCGAGCCCTCGCGATTTTGGAGCGCTATGTACCCCTTATAGCCCTGGACATTCTAGTCCGTCGTACACACGCGACTCGAAAAAATTCGTTCTAAAGTTACTGGACAGCGCCACTTTGAATTTGCCGAACGGCGTTAGCCGCGGTTCTTGCACGGAAAACCGTGGCTAACGCCAAAACGGCTAATCGATTTGAAAAAGTTACGAATCATTGGGACTTTGATTCAAAGTGGCGCTGTCCAGTTAACGGCCCGCTTGTATCTTGAGCACTACAAAGGTGAATAGGACGCAAACGCCAACCAGCAAAAATACATAGGCCCTTGGGAATAGGAGCCTAAGAGCATGATCCACCCATGCTATTTTCCCGAACCAAAGCCTCATTGAAACCAATAACATAAAAATTGCCGCGGTTAGGAGTCCGCCGCCAAGCCCCAAACGCTGAAGCAACATGATTGGCAAATTCTTAACCGGAGCCAGAATGAGGATCATTCCAAAGAAGGCGATCGGAATAACTGCTACCAGCGCGCCGAATCCGAATAGAGCCCGCCGAACGACCGGTATCGTTTCCAACTGGTCAATCGCAATCTTCGATAAAGGCCCTTGTTTTCTTATTTCGGTGATTTCATTTATCGAAATGCAATCCCGCCATTTGTGTTCGAATCTGGCCATAATGATTTATGTGCACCCTTTGACGTACCGCAAACGTGCGCCGCAGAGTCGCAAGGGCCACAGAAAGACCGCGAAGCTCGCGGAGAACGCGAAGAAAAACGCTCGGTTGTCGTCCAACATTTGTTTGCTGGTTGGAATTGCTAAAAAGGAATTGAGAAATAGAAAAAATAGATTCGGGAAAAAATAGACTGCGAACGAAAGCCCGAGCAAAAGAACGAATATCATTTCGATACGCCATTCGCGTAGCACGACCTCCGCAACGAGAACCGTCACGATACATGCAAACAAAAGGAGGATGACGCCCATCAGAACGATTAACCAAAACTGCGCGTCGTCGATGAACGGATTGTAGTTTTGCACCCAGCGTGCGATAGCCATTAAGATCGCCAAAAGAGTCAGGGCGATAAAGACGTAGCGCAAGCTTACCTGCTCTGGAGCAGAAACATCGATAGTCGATAAAGCGTTTCCGTCGACTTGCAGAAAGGATCGTCGCACGACGCGAATGCCGACGAAAATCAAACTTACCCCCAACAGCGGGACGAGAATAGCTCCAACCAAGTACAATGGGCGAGTGTACTCCTGGTCTCCTCCGGCAAACATCACTCCGATGGCCAACGATGCGGCAATCGCGACGCACGCCGCCATGGCGATCGGCTCCGATACTTCAGTGGTGAGCGAATGGCAGCTCCAAGGAAGCATGCGACGGCTAACTCCGCGCAGAGAACACCCAGAAGGATACTCAATGTGTTGTCAAAATTGTTGCGATTGACTGCAGAGTACCGACAAATGGCTCCCACGATCGGCGGAATGAGTACATTGCCGATCAATCCGATCGCCAACAATCGAACGATCGAAAGCATCGAATTGTTCTTTGCAACGAAGGTTTCTTGAACTTTTTCGTTGGAGACTTCCACTGTTTCCGCTTCCCCGCTTTGTTTTGATTCCAGTAGATATTCGAACATCGATAGAATCCCTGCGTACTTAAACGACGGATCTACGTATTTTTCGATCGCGTAGAACGCGAAATAGTAGGCTCGACAGCAACCCCAGACGGACAGCCCCCAGAACAAAATGAACTGCCCGAGACTTTGAGATCCTACCGTGTAGGCGCAGGCCGCCGAGATCACGCCTAAAAAAACAAATAACACCGCTTTTCCCCAAAGCAATCGAGGGTCTTGAATGTCGGTCATGTTTTGTCCAGCGATGATGAATTGGCGACCCTCCATTGCAAAGAAACTCCGCTGGGCCCCGTGCAATCGATGCCGATTATTGTACCAGTGCTTTACTCTCCAATCATCCATCCATTGCGCGGGGCCAATGACGAATCATCAACATTGTCTATAATTATAATGACGACGTACGTCGGTTGGGCTCCCGAATACGGCGAATGAAACTCTTCAATGTCTCCACCGGAATATTATCATGGCTTCGTTTAGCATTATCCCAACCGAAGACGAACTCAAGTCGATCGATCGCGATTTGCGATTTCATCCGATTGCGGTAAATTCGCCAAAGGTCTTGAGTTCCGAACAACTTCAGGGCTTTAACGAACGTGGCTACATCGCACCGATTTCGATTTATACGGATGAGGAGATTCGATCGATCCGATCGTACTTTGACGATCTCCTGCAGCGAGTTGTTCAAGCGGGCGGAGATAGCTATTCGATCTCTTCCGCACATTTGAAATATGGTCCCGTCTACGATATTCTCTCGAATCCTCGGATCATCGAAGTTGTGTCAGATGTCCTCGGTGAAAATGTGATCGGTTGGGGATCGCACTTTTTCTGCAAGATGCCACGTGATGGCAAAGCGGTAGCTTGGCATCAAGATGCGAGCTATTGGCCGCTATCACCTTCGAAAGCTGTTACCGTTTGGTTAGCGATCGATGATGCAGATCGCGAGAATGCTTGCATGAAGTTTGTGGCTGGTTCACAGCATGTCGGACACCTGACATACCGACCCAGTAGTTCCGATGACCACAATGTGCTGAGTCAGAGCATCGATAATGCCGAACAGTACGGACAAGTTGTATGGGATGAACTGAAAGCTGGGCAAGTCTCTATTCACAGCGATCTATTGCTGCATGGCTCGGAAGCAAACGAATCGAGTCGCCGTCGATGCGGATTGACGCTGCGGTATTGTTCGGCCGATGTTCGAGCGGCGATGAAATGGAACGAGAAAGGGGTCTACGTGAAAGGAAGCGACCCAACCGGACATTGGCTGAATAATGTTAGGCCGACGGCGAGTTGACGGAACGGCGGTGCTAGCGTCGCCGTTTTTTACTGTAAACAAAAGTCGCCGTTCGCTCAGTGAACGTAACGTGGCGACCAAGATGTGTTTTTACTCTTTTGCCGTTGAGAACAAGCGAATGCTCTTCTGCTTCCTGGCGGCGTTCTCGGAGAGAACGGCGACAAAGGTGAGCGTGGGGGCTTAGAAGCGTTACTATTTTTCTGCCGTTGAGAACATGCGAATGGTCTCCTGCTTCCCCGCCGCGTTCTCGGAGAGAACGGCGACAATGGTAGCGTGGGGGCTTAGAAGCGTTACTATTCTTCTGCCGTTGAGAACATGCGAATGCTCTTCTGCTTCCCGGCTGCGTTCTCGGAGAGAACGGCGACAAAGGTGAGCGAACGGCGATAAACGACGACACTTGGCGATTGGCTTACTTGACCGGTTCGCTCTTGGCACCTTCTTTGATTGCGAAAATTCGATTCCGGTTGGCAATGAAGAGCGTATCGTTGGCAACGATCGGGGTCGTAAAGACAGCTGATCCCATGTTGTACTCACCAACCAGTTCGTGCTCGGCGGACAGCTTGAAGATAGAAATGTCTCCATCTTCATCGCTAAAGTAGACCAGGTCGCCAGCGATCAATGCAGACGCCCAGGAGGCAGCCAACATATCGTAGGTCCAGTGCGCTTTCCCCGTTTTCGCATCGAGACAGTGGACCATGCCACTAAAGTCGGCAATGAAAAGGAGGTTGTTCTTGATCGAGCATGTCCCGCAGGTTCGATGCATGGTGTTCTCGAAGTCTTTGCCGGTCGGGTCGTTACCGACGTAGTGCCACACGACGGCAGAATTCGGGTTTTCTCTTTCAAAGTCTCCGTCCTTGGCGACGAGAGCCTGTAGTCGCTTATGTTCGATCGGCTTTTCGGGGTTCGCTGAATTGAAGACGATTGTTGGGCTCACGTCGCCACGCTTAGTTGGATCAATACACCAGAGATGGCCACCCCCTTCGCCATGCTCTGGGTCTTCGCCGACTGCAATGTAGACCATGCCGTCGTAAACGACTGGCGTTGCGATCAAGTGATTGCGTGTTGCACGGTTAAGTGTGTAAAGCGAATCTTTCGGATTGCAGTCGAACTTCCAGAGGAGTTTTGAATTGCCGTTTTCTCCAGCCGGATCAAAACTGTAGAGCCAGCCATCACCGCCAGCGAACAAGACTTGAGCTTGGCCACCAAAGACGCCGTATGATGGCGAAGACCATTGGCCATGCAATATGTTCCCAGCTGGTGACTTATCGGTCCACAAAACGGCACCGGTGTCGCGATTGACGCAAATGAAACTGGGAGCATCCAATTCGGGAATTGTAATATGGCTTTCATCGACCCCGTTGCTCGTATTGACGAAAAGCATATTGCCTACGCAAGTCACGGAGCATGAGCACATGTTATGTTGAGAGACCTTGAGGTCTTTCATCATATCGAGCTTCCAAATGACATCGGCTTCTTCTTCATTTTCAAAAGGTTCTTGCTTGAAAGGGCCGTCGTTCTCTTTATCGCGGAAGCCTTCCGTGTCAAAGCAAACGACTTCACCGCGGCTGGTGATAAACCAACCTCGCTCGCCATCGATCATCGGAGCGCAGCAGATACCTTGATCGGGCCAGTCATGAACGCGTCCCGTTGGGAGTTTTTCGCTACTATGTTGCCATAGGAACTTGCCATCCTTTTCGTCGAAACAGACTAAAACGCCCAAGTCCACAGTCGTGGGATAGCGCGTCAAGTAGCCTTTTCCATTGTTGGTACCGACATAAACCTTGCCGTTTGCAACAACTGGATTGCCGTAGCTTTCAGAACCCAACGCTGCCGACCAAAGAATATTGGTCCCGTCTTCAACGTTCCATGAGACAGGGGCTTTTGTGTCGGCGGGCGTATTGTTGCGTTCAACGGTTCCGCCCCATTGAGGCCAGTCTTTGGGACCAACCTTCAACTTGGCCATCCCTTCTTTGACAACGGCTGTTGGATCGTAATCAACGGCGGTTGAGATCGAACTACCTAGACTCAAAGAAGCCAAACCTAAAAGCAATCGTCGAGCTGCATGGCAATAGGAACGTTTCATAGTTTCTTTCCGGGAAGGGTGAGTGCGTTTGTTGTGAACGATTGTTTGAATCGTCCTGAGTGTAATAGGGAGTCGATGAGGAAGGGACTTAAGCCTCCTCCTCTCAGGTCGAGCTATTTGTTGGGGGTGACGGATACATTGTCGATATAGAATTCGGCGTCGGTGGAATTTCCGAAGAGGCCGGGACTGCCGGTCTTGTTTGGCGTCGCATCGGTGGCTTCGATTTGCCAAGCCTCAGGCTCGGGCTCGCCGCGTTTCCATACTTTGCCATGTAGTGTGGCACCGCCGTCCACATTTTCAGATTGAAACTTCATCGTATACCACGTCTTCACATCCCACTTGAAGTCGATGGTCTTCGCAAAACGATTTTCGCGCCGTGCCGTCCAGGATCGAATTTCTAGTTTCTGAGCGCCTTGAAGATCAAGGGTGTATCGCTGAGCGATCAAACCGAAATCCGGTAGCCGATCACTCGATTCCTTCTTCTCTTTGACTTCGGTTTTTGCGTCCGTTGCGTAGAAGTCGCCTTGGACCGTGTAATTCTCGAGATTCGTCCATCCCATCCAAGACTGACTGCGAGTACCCTTCGGAATCGAGCTAATCTTTACAAGCACCGACTCTCCATCGACTTCCTTGGGTAGATGGCGATACGAAGCACCGATCCAGGTTGGCGGAACAGCTTTGTCATTGAAGTCCAATTTCCAAGGTAACTCGGCGACGACGCGCACTCTGGCGGTCGATGTGAGTTTGCCGTGTTTCGCGGTGATCGTGATGGCCGTAGACTTAGGGTCCGATGGAGCCGTAAAACGTTCCATTTGATTCGCGTCATCTTCGATCTTACCGCCGTTATCCATCGAGAAGGTGGCATCTTCGAGCAGTTTCAAATACTGCCCATTCTTGTTGTAGGCTCGGACTTGGTAGCGAGCTTGCTTGCCGGGGGCGAGCAGGAGTTCGACTGGCGAAAGTTGAATGTGAGCTACTTCGAGGTCCTCCCCGACGGGTGATTCCTTCGGTGGTTCGTACTTCTTGGAGACGGGTTCTGCTTTCCGATCCTTTGAACCGATGCAATACAAAGCCGAGTTTGTCGGGATGTAGACTCGGCCGTTGGAAATGATGGGAGAGCCAAAGACTTCGCCGCCGTCTGTCATGCGAACTGAACTGACGACATCGACTCCCTTTTCACTCGGTTTGAGGATCCAGATCTTGCCAGTGTTCTCGGCGATATAGATCTTTCCGTCGCCGCAAGCGGGGCTACCAAACATGATCCGTCCTAGTTTTTTATCACCGATGATTTTTCCTGTCTTGGCATCGACGATGACCAACTTAGCGCCGTCTTCAAGGTAGTAGATTCGGTCGCCCATTTTGACAGGCGAAGATCGGCCAACGGTCACTGCCGGGACTTTCCAAACGAGTTTGTCCTCAGGAATTTCTCCTGTCATTTTGCCATCGATGGCGAAGAGCGCACCGAGAACGTTTAGGTCGGTCATATTTTTTTCACCGTGACCGCAATAGACGATCCCGTCTTCATCGACTACGGGGGTAACATTGATTCCGCGAGTTGAAGCTTGGTATTTCCAGATCGTTTTTCCGGTACGAGGCTGGAGAGCATAAACGGCTCCATCCGAGGCCCCGACGACCATCGCGGCTTGTCCATTGAAGGACGTGAAGACGGGGGTACTGTAAGTCGTATCTTCAGGGCGAACCTTGGTGCTTGTTAGCCAAGCAGCCACACCGGTCGCTTTGTCAAACGCGACGAAACGTTGGGCAGGAACGGCAGTATCGCCCCAGCCGGTCATCACTCCACTGATGATCACCATGTCTTCGAAGACGGTCGGGAAATTGGTGCGACCACCGTAGGTACTAAGCATCCCGTATTCTTCACTCATCGAATGACTCCAGACAACCTTGCCGGTTTTGCCTTCAAGACATTCAAAAACGCATCCAAGTCCCAAAACATAGACGCGATCCGTTTCTGGGTCGCAAACCACGCTTGACCAACCGACGCGTTCCGCCGGTGCATCGGAGAGATAGACATTGTGGATGCTCTCCCAAATCAGCTCTCCTGTTTCCGCATTCAAACAGACGGTCTTTTCACCTTCTTTATTTGTTTCGGGAAAAGCCCGGCAAACAATGTAGACGCGACCGTTCATGACAACGGGTGTTGAACGCGTGGCGTATTCTTCTTTTCGCCAGAGCAGATTCTCGCCATCGACGGACCAGCTTTCTGGGAGGTTCTTTTCGTGCGATTGACCGTCTTGAGTCGGACCACGCCAATGCAGCCAATCGACATTCGGAGTGGAAGCTTCGTCAGCCAGCGAGATTGAACTCAGAGTGACAAAACAAGTAAGGAAGCCGGATCGGAGCCAATTACGATTGGTCAGAAACAACGACATCATTAGAACGCCATTCGACATGGATTACCTCGGAGGAACGGAAAGAGCACCGTGATCGTGGACTAGCAGCCTAGGGTGGGGCTCGCGCAATCGTTCACAGCTCTTAACAAGCCAAAAAGTCAGCTGCGAGAAGTCTATAAAGATAACCTGGCGCCATGCCCGCCGCGAGGGGATTACACGAATTCGCAAAGGCAAATTCCGACGATATTTAGTCCATATTCGACACAAAGATCAGACCTGCAAATTGGGCTTTTCCGCTAACAATCGCTGAATGTGAGGCTCGATGGCGTGCGGCGTGGTCATCGTCGAGAAGCGTCGGTCAACCTGTCCGTTTCGATCGACCAAGAACTTTGTAAAGTTCCAGCCGATGTGGCGCACTCCAAACCATCCTCCTTTGGAATTTTTCAGAAAGCGGTAGAGCGGGTGCGTTTCCGATCCGTTCACATCGACTTTGGAAAACATTGGGAAAGTCACATCGTACCGAGACTGGCAAAAACCCTGAATTTCTTCGTCCGATCCAGCTTCTTGATTCAAAAACTGATTGCAGGGAAAACCTAAAATCGAGAAACCTTGAGGCTCGTATTTGCGATATATTTCTTCCAAGGCCGTATATTGCACTGTGAATCCGCACCGACTTGCGACGTTGACGATAAGCAAGACGCGTCCTTGAAACTGTGAAAGCGGAATCATCTCCCCCGAAATGGTTTTGGCTGAAAAATCGTAAACTGAAGGCATGAGAAGGTTACCAAGGTGTCTCAATGAAGACTCGAAGAGTGAGTGAATTCGGGATTGCGGGCTTCATGATAAGTTTAAATTTGTCATTATTCTCGGTTGCCGACGGAGCTGATTCATTCGTCGCGATCGTCGATGAATCAAAGGTCCCTCCGTATACGCTGCCTGAGATTCTAGCAAACCCGACAAGCTCGATTCAAGAATCGGCGGCTGCTTGGAAGATTCGCCGCAAAGAATTGCTCGACCTATTCACCGATCAAGTCTTTGGCTCCGCACCAGCCTCTCCCTTCAAACTAACAAGCGAAGTTATCGAATCCGGCGCAAGTTTGAACGGCAAAGCAATACGACAACAAATTCGACTCGTTGTGGAAACAGATTTTGGAAAACTACCGATAGACATCTTGGTTTTTCGTCCGGCCCAATCGTCCGGCCCTGTACCGTGTTTCGTTGGCTTGAATTTCACCGGCAATCATACGGCTGCAGCGGATAAAGAAATTCTTGTTACCGAAAGCTGGATGCGCAATGATGAGTCCAAGGGGATCCGGAACAACAAAACGCTTGAGTCGCTTCGCGGTGATTCCGCATCGCGATGGCCGATCGAACTTATCGTCAACGGAGGCTGGGCGGTCGCGATGGCCTATTACGGTGATATCGATCCCGATTTTGATGATGGATTCAAAAACGGTGTTCACGGACTTTTCCCTGATCATCACCCTTCGATCGACCATCCGAATCGTTGGGGTAGTATTGCTGGCTGGGCTTGGGGCATGTCGAGAATGCTCGATGGCCTCGAAAGCCGCGTTCCCGAGATCGATACCAAAAAGGTGGTTGTCGTCGGGCATTCCCGGCTAGGTAAGGCTGCGCTCTGGGCTGGAGCGACCGACGAACGATTTGCAGCGGTTGTTTCCAATAATTCCGGTTGCGGTGGGGCGGCACTCAGCAAACGCATCTTCGGTGAAACCGTCGGACGTATCAATGAGAAATTTCCGCACTGGTTTTGTTCCAATTTTCATCAATACAGCTTGAATGAAGCGAGTTTGCCAATCGACCAACACCAGCTACTTGCATTGATGGCCCCGCGTCCTTTGTATGTCGCAAGTGCAACGGAAGATTCGTGGGCTGATCCGAGGGGAGAGTTTCTTGCGACGAAGCTGGCCGGTGAACTGTATTCGAAGCTTGGGTTGGAAGGACTTAAAATTGCCGAGTTCCCGAAAGGTAACGAGAGTTCCATCGGTCGTGTCAGTTATCATCTGCGCGTAGGAAAGCACGATATCAACGCATGGGATTGGGAACGCTACCTTCGGCTTGCTGAGCAATTGAAATAGTTCGACGGTCGCAAGCTCAATGACTTACTTTCGCTGCATGCTGAATCCGGTGTAATGCAGACCATTTTCCTCTTCTGTCACGTAAGCTCCAGCGGGGCTCAAGTACTTAGCGAGGGTTTCGAACGGGGGGAGTTGATGGGATTCGAGTGCCTTCAACAGGGCGGCTGCAAACGGGTTGGGCTGCTTGGCCTGGCCCTCGCGAAGCTTGTCGCGGTTCGCTGGATCGGCAGCCATATCGTAAAGCATCCGGAACGCCTCTTCCGGACGTTGGTACAAAACGACGGACGAATCACTACTGCCGAGCTGGGCTTTGATTTGATCGCGCACGAGCTTGTACTCAAGCGATTCGCTCAAAAGGTTCTCGCCGTTTTGAAAAGCTTCAATTGCGATTTCCAGAGCTCGTTTCGAGTCAGAGACTATCAAATCATCTCCCAGAACCGTGATCGATGGCTCAGGTCGGCGAATATCGGGATTGCGCTTCGATACGTCGGGCGGGCGAACATACATCGTCACGTTGCCGAAGGACGTCGACGACCATTTTTTATCTTTCGATAGCAATTGTTCATAAATTTTTGGAAGTGTGCTCGACTCAAACGTCTTCGGGTTTTTGAGTTTGAAGCCGAACACGCGATGAACACCATCGATCCGTGCCGGTGGCACGACGACTTGAACCGAGCAAATGCGATCAGCCCATTGATCGAGAATTTCCTTCTGGACATCGACCCCTAAACCCTTCTCCATCGACAGCAACACTTGCTCGCGAAAGCTGTCGGGACCTCGAAAGGTCTCGTAGATTTCTTTAATGGCATTGACCGTCGGTAAAACTTTCCAATTCGCGGTAAAGTAGCTAGAAACATCATCCGCGACCCACTTCGGCGGAATTGTATCGCCGGTTTTCGGTCGAATGACATCCATGATGCCTCGCCGCGGATTGTCGAGCAACACGTGGGCATGAATGAGTGAATCAAAACCGCTTGGAACGATAATGGCACTCCCACCGATGGCTTGAAGACCATCCAAGCCAAAACCCGTTAAGATCGGCATGATCGCGAGAGCTGCCGGATTGTTTTTGTTCAACTCTTTCACGAGCCCAAACGGATCGACGTAAAAAGAGATCTGAGGCCGCTCGCCTTCGAGCCCGACGCATCGGCTGAGAATGGAAGTGAAGCGGCGGTTGTCAGCCAAAGGTTTGTGGTCAATTCCGTTGCCCGTCCAAATTTTGGCATAAGCTTCGGCCACATCGGCATTCGAGCAGAAAACCAAACAACCTGAATCGACGAAGTAGCCAAACTGTCGGTCTTCTCGTGTTTCATGCAACCATTGAATGACTTTGATATTTCCGACTTTCTTCTCTTCGTTGAAACCACCTCGCTTTTCAACACTCTCTTCGGCTCGGGCCACGATGAGTTCCAACGCAGGAAGTTCATCACCCGCTTCAATCAAAAAAACAACGACGGGTGTTCGCTTGCCTGGTATTACCGCGACCGCCATTTCCCCCTTGGGGATGCTTAAAATTTCATCGACATTGATCCCAAACTCACGCTGAACATCGACGAAACTTTCGTTGAATGTTCGGTAGAACTCGTTCAGCAATGGAGCGACTTGAGGATCGGCTGCCATTTTTCCGGTGGATGATTCGGCCATTTTAGCTTTGAGTTCCCGCGTATCATCAATTCGCAGGTAGGCCAGTGTGTTATCCGGGAATATTTTCGGAGCAGATGGATGCGTGTTCGTTTGCGCGAACAACGCATTTGTAGAACAAGCTGCCGTAAAAGAAGCTGCGAGTAGATTGAAGACGAAAAATTTCTGCATAGCGAATCCCTGTTTTCTTCTCGTGTTAGGAAGTGCTTGTCGCACAATACTTTGAGTATCGAAACGTGACGAGTTCAAACCGACTCGTGCTACGGACGAGAAAGTTCTGAAAGCAAGTTGTCGTTCAATTGGCTGAATGGAAAGGGGACCTGGGCGCAGCCATCTCAATGCTTCTTTCAACATTTTTGTGGACGTACATGCTTCGCCATCGTTAAAATCTCACTAGAACGATCGAGCCCGACAATGGTTAAGCTGCGAAGATTGCTAGATATTTAATCATTGACAGCTAATTCCGTCGATCCTAAGAGCTTAGCTAGCAAATCGGATTATTATTCCAGGAATTGAACAATGCGCACCGAAATCTACGCGAAGTTATTCGCTTCGATGGCCCTCATCTTGGTTCCCGCGACGCCACTTTTTGCCCAATTTGGACAAACAACCGGTGGCACGGGGGCGACTGGTGCTGCAACCGGCGCGGCTGGAGGGCTTCAGGCAGCTTCAAATGCGAATAGTTTGCTGCAGGCCACGAATTCCACCAATGGTTTCACAGGTTTTACGACCAACTTTGGAAGTGGAAATACCCCCTTTGGAACCGGGAACCTTAGCCTTAATGGAAACGCGGCGTCTGGTGTTGGAACGCTAGCTGGAAGTGCAACTCGCACTGGGGTGGGAGCAACGGGAGCGACCGGTGCAACCGCGGGTGGAATCGGCGGATTGGGCGGAGGCGGTTTGACCGGTGGTCTTGGCGGTGGAGGTCTTGGTGGACTAGGGGGTGGAGGCTTGGGTGGTGGCGGTCTCGGCGGGGGCGGTTTTGGCGGCGGACTAGGTGGCGGCGGTCTTGGAGGCCTCGGTGGAAGAAACTCGTTCGGTGGCGGTGGGCTAGGCGGGGGTGGGTTTGGTGGGGGTGGGTTTGGCGGTACGAATCGGGTCGGAGGAAATCAGTCGCAGTCCAAGACAACGCTCCGGACAACGATGAAGCCGGTTGTAACCGTTCAAGCTGTCCCTTCCGCGCAGCGTACTGCCGAAATCCAAAAGCGAATGAGTCGGCTTCGGTTGCCCGAGCGCTATCGCGACGTTCAAGTCAGCGTCGAAGGGCGTAAAGCCATTCTCACGGGGGTCGCTGACTCGGAAGAGGATGTGAAGTTTATCGCCCGATTGTTGAGCCTAGAGCCTGGAATTGATTCGGTTGAGAGCCGGTTAACGGCGAGGGCGTCGCCATCGGAACCTGTCCAGGCTTCACCCACCCGTTAGACGACAAGCTTTGTCCCATCGGTTGCATCGATGACGACCAGCTCGACATTACCGGTGCCGGTGACAGCGGCGCCGACCTAATGTCGTTGGAATTGGGATTCATTTGCGATTCCAATAGCTGAACCGCATTCTGTACGCCTTGGTTGGGAGCAATGTTCGTGTTAGGCGTTGGCGCTCCAAGCCCCATGCTTGTGGCTGCGTTAGCGTGCGCCTGAGATTGAAGGCTTTGAAGAAGCTGCAAGGCTTGTGGATTCTCCGCGAGCGTCCCCCCAATGTTGCTTGTTGACGAGCCTGAATTGATCGGCTGATTCAAACGAATGGTTGTCGTTCGCATTTGTGAGTTGAAGGGAGCGTCTGACCGTTGTTGCAATGGCGAAGAGGACAGTTTGGGAAGTGTTCCCGCGTCAACGGTTGGGATTTGTGCACTCGCGAGCTGAATCGTATTGTTCGGAATCGAATTGTTCACCGATGGATTCGGTTTGTTCGATGCCAACGAATCTGCCTTCTTGCCAGATAGATTGAGTTTCGCGATTTCGCCGCGTGTTGTGCGTTGCGATTTTGAGACAAACATCGGGCACAGCGTGATCTTCTTCTGATCGCTACCAGCCGCATCCCAAGGAATCCAAACACTATACGATGCGCCGAGTTCGCTCTCCGCAAAGTGCTGCGTAAATTGTTCGGCTGTGAATCCGAATTTTTTGGAAGTCGCGGCGAGTTCCGCTTCCGATGGCCATGTACCGCTTGATGGTTTTGAAGGATCTTCTTCATAACCATAAACAACGAGTTCGCCATCGACCGGAATGGCTTGCGATTTTTCGTTGTAAAAATAGAGCCGACCACCGAAGCCTCGCGTCATGGGTTTACCTGGCTGAGCGAACGTATCCTCAGTCCAGATTGCTACCAAGCTCTTTGGCTCCTGGTACTCTTTCTTCTTAAACCAAGACCAACCTTCTTTCTTCTTCCCCTTCTTGGCTGCCGATGGATCGGTGAGTGAAGCACAACCAGTGAAGATGCCGAGCATGCAAACGGCCACGACGCACGTTCTACCGATAGTTGTCGATTGGAATTGGTTCATGGTTGGATGTTGGTTCGAAGTAGAGAAAGAGGTGTTTTTCATCGCCCGAAAGTCTGCGCAGTCGATCGCTTCGTTACCGCATAAACTGGACAGAGGGAAGATTGCTCGGTTGGTTGTATTGCCCGCTGGCAGGGGCAACCGTAGACCTCGCGTTTGGCGGCGAGTTAAACCCGGACGCTTGGACGCCCTCAGAATTCATTAATCCTAAAGGGACAGGTTCAATCGTTGGCGTGCCCGGCTGCAAAGGTGATAGCATAGCCGGCGTTGGTTGTTCCCCGAGTCCGTTGTCAAGAAGCGTCTCACCTGACTTCAATGGGATCCCCTCTGGGTTTGTTCCAGGGTCAACGCAGGGAGCAACGTCAGGATAGATCATCGGTGAACAAGCTGGACCCCAGAGGCCGTTGCCTTCGGATAGACCTGAAACTCCATGCATGTTCACAACGTCCGCTAAACACCAGCTCATGCGAGCCGATTCGATTTGGTTGATCATCTCAACATCTTCAGGATCTCGTACGATGCGGGGTGTCATCACGACGAGCAACTCGGATCGCGTTTCGGCCTCGGTATCGAATTTGAAAAGATTGCCGACCAGTGGAATATCAGCCAAGAATGGGATTCGACGAGATCGGCTCGATCGTTGTTTCGAAATCAAGCCGGCAAAGACCACCGTTTGTCCGTCATAAGCACTAATACGCGTTTCGGCTCGGGTCGTATTGATGATCGGAGAACGAATCACGTCACCAGCGGCGGAAAATCCGACAGGGATACCTGTTGCTTCTGGTCCTACGGTCGAACGTTCGACTTGGACGTCCATCAAAATCAATCCATCTTGATTCGTGCGCGGTTGGACTCGCATAATCAACCCTGTCGGATAGTCCGAGGTCGAAATCGTCGGGGCAGAAACGGTGGAACCGCCGGTTACGCTCTGAATACGAGGCACGAGGGCTCCAACTTGTACGAATGCTGCTACCGTATCCAAAGTCATGACTTGTGGTCGCGAAAGAATTTGTAGACGGTTTGCGTCTTGCAAGGCTCGCATGAGAATGTTCACGGACTCATTGGCGGCTCCCAGTACTAAACCGCCATAACCGAGCGTTGAGTTGCTTCGTCCTAGTCCAAATCCTGACAGGCCTTGACCTGCAAGTTGTTCTGGATGCCCGGTTGTCACACTATTTCGAAAAACCGTTGTCCCTGCGGCGGTGGCGGCTGCGGTCGTGTGGGTACCCGCAAAGGTGTATCCGGTCGAAGTGAGTGTACCGCCTGTGGCTGCGTTTCGATCGAACAGCAACGAGTCCTGAAGCCCAAACTCGGAGCCAAATTCGAAGGTATCATCGAGCGTGACTTCGGCCAGGAGAATTTGAACCATAATCATCGGTGGACGACGATCCAACGATTCGATGACTTGTCGAATTCTTTGAAAGTAGCGGGGTGTAGCACTAATAATCAAACTGTTGGTAGTGACTTCGGGAACGACGATCACTTCGCGATCGATTTGCTCGTACGAACTGACAGCCTGTCCTAGCAAAATCGATTGCTGATAGATGCTGCGTTGGTTAGTTAAGAGCGATGTGATCGCGGTCGCAACGTTCTGCGCATTGCTATTTCGAAGCCATACGACCTCGGTTGTTCGCGATTCGATGCCCGCTTCGTCTAAACGAAGCAAGAGGACTTCCAGAACCTCAAGATCAATGGCGGACCCCGACGCGATAATGCTATTGGTACGAGTATCGACGGATACTCTCAATGGAACGATGCCCGATTGGCCCGCTCCGAGTTGGTTCTGGTTGCCAGCGTTATTGTTTCCGCCAAACAGCCCTCCACTGGCGGAACTACCGGCTGTGGCTGGAAGTCCAAACAGTTGCTGAACCAGCAAAGCGAGCTGCGTCGCGTCGCCATGCTTGACTTCGAAGACCTTCAATTGCGACTCGGCACTCGGTGGTTTATCCAATTCCGCGATCAAAGCAGCAATGAGTTCCATACTCGTTTGTGGAGCGCGAACAACGAGCGAATTGATGCTCGGATTGCTCGTCACGACCACACCGGCCAAAATCCCAGAGTCCGTTTTCTTGTCTTTCGTCACAATCATCAGATTGCTCGAGGGTGGCGTCGCTCGGCCACCGTCAGCAGCAGCTGCACCGCCTCCTTGTCCTCCTTGTCCGCCCTGCCCACCTTGAACGGCTTGGCCCGTGATGGCAGCTTGAAGGATGGGTTGCAGGTCGGTTGACAAGGCGTATTTGAGCGGGAAAACCTTGATCTCATTCTGCGCTGCTGTCGTTGCGACGTCGATCTCCTTGATCAAACGTTCCACTTCCAAATGGTCACGTGGGCTAGCTTGAACAACCAATGCGTTTGTTCGATAGTCGTGGATCACGCGAACACGAGTTCCAAGACCGGCTCGGTTGTCATCGCTCCCTCCGGGCTCTTCGACAAAAAAGCTTCGAATCAGCGTTTCAGCATCGACCGACGAAGTGTAGTTCAGTTTGTAAACCCGAAGCTGACTCGTTGCGTCGAGTGGCTTATCAAGCTTTTCAACTAACTCTTTGAGAGAAGCAATCGACTCTTTTCGACCGACAAGCAATAGGGCATTGGGTTGAACTAAGGCTTTGATGCTCAACTTTCCTTGTCGCTCCAGCAGTACTTCCTCGTAGAGCTCTTTCGCGATCGTTTCGAGTGCTTGGCTGTCGACGTGCTTTAGTTCCACTACTTCAACTTCGGGTTGCGTACCTTCGCTTTGCTTCTTAATTTGCTCGATAACTTCGAGTACCCGTTTCACGTCCTTCGTGCTTCCTTTGACAATCACGATGCCGAGCTCATTCACGAACTCGATCTGCACGTCACCAAAGAGTCCGCTTTCGCTATCTAACGAATCAAGCGTTCCAATGGCGGAAGCAGGCGCATCGTCGCCCGCGTTGTTTGCGTTCGCGTTCCCACGCGGTCCAATTGCAGCGGACCCGGTCGTTTGTTCTTCTTGAGCTTTTTGTTGGAGGGCGACCGTCCGCACCATTTGAATGGCCCGCTCAACTTGCTTCGGATCGGCCGGTGCAAGCGGGATGATTTGAGATCGATCCGTCTTGCGCACAGATGGCTTATCGACCGCGCCGACCACTTGCAGCCATGAATAGACGTTTGAAGATGGGCCTTGGACAACGACCGAGTGGTTGCGGCGATCGATTTGAAGAATGTCTTGCGTGCCGGCCGTGCTCGCCAATCGAAATTGTGCCACTTCGCCATTTCCGCTGGTCGTGACCGTCATTCGCGGGCTGGCAAGTGACTGCAACGAGGATTCGAGATCTTGGGCGGTAACGTTACTGAGTTGATAGTGCCGTTGGACCGTCGGCGTATTCGAAGTCACTTCACCCTTGGCAGCAGCGGGCAGTTGGACTTCTTTTTGAAGAAGTTCGATTCGAGCAGCGATATCACGATGGATTGCGGGCGTCGCCATAACCATCAAACGACCGGTACCGGGTTCCGTCGTGATATTGGTCTGCGGATCTTTGTACAGGACACGCAATCGAGCCCCAACCAGGCCCACCATTTCTGATGGGACGTTGTAAACCTGAATCGTTGGAGCGGCTGGATTTCCGGCTGCATTGGGAATCGTCATCTGGACGGCTGGCTTGGCCGTGGGCATACCAGGTGCGACGAACACTTGGCTTTGGCCGAAAAGGAACGACGGAATCGAAAGTGCGCTTAACCACACCGCAGAGACTGAAATGCTTCGCTTTAGCATCATTACTTCCTTCAATTGACGAACCGAAACGCTGCTGAAATAGGAGAGCGCAATCGCCAGCGTCGTTACTATCGGAACAATCTCACTGATCCATAAAGGAAAAGGAGTCACCGCAATCGTTAAAGTTGATAAATTTTATCGCGAGTGTTCTGGGTTTTGATAGCTTTGCATTCATTTCTCTGCCGACAGGCGATCAGAACTCAGATGAGTCGTTGGAATCGCTCTTGACGGTATGGCCGTGGTTCTCGTAGCGTCGTATTTGAAAGTGAGTTCGGCCTTCTTGAGCCGACAGACAATTCTGAAATCGAGGATGCGAAGATAATGAAACGTTCCCATAAATGGTTCGGGCTTCTTTTGGTGTCAGCAGCTTGTGTCGGCTGCGGAAGTGCTAAAGATCCGGATGCGACTGCAGGTACCAATCCAGCCGGGCTGACTGTCGCGACCGCGGCCACAGCCACGATTCCACCCAACGAAATCGTCGTCATGTTTGCTGATTGCGTTCGACGCGGTGACCGTGACGCCATGCTGAAATTAATTACGCCAGCGGCACGGCAAGACATTCAAAAGAGCGGTCAGCAATTGGATCCGCCTGGATCGCCAGCGGCCGCATTCAAGATCGGTGCCATCAAATATCTCGATAACGATAAAGACGCCGCGTATGTAGAAAGTCTTTGGATAGAACCAGCTGAAGTTGCTGGACAACCTCCTGTTGAGACGGAAGTCTTGTGGGCGGTACAGCTTGAGCTTGAGGGATGGCGAATTTCGGGTCTCGCGATCGATCAGGGAAACGATCAACCCCCGTTCCTTCTGGATTTCGAAAATCTGGCTGAATCGTTAACCGAAAAACCGAGTCAAGACCGAGTTGCATCGGAAGCAGCGTCGCCGGGAGTTCAGACCCCAGGCGTTCAGACTACCGGACAACAGTCGAATGGATTTGCGGCCCCCGCTGGAAATGGGCTGAGTCAAAACGCCCCACAAGCCACCGGAAACATGCAACTCCCGCCAGCCAATCAACCGCCGACCCAACAAGGCTTCGCGATTCCTCCTCAAATTGCATCACCGCAAAGTTCCCAATCAGGGAACACCCAGCTCCGATAGGCGAGCGGCAGGCTGAAGCCTACCGGTTGAGCCTGAGGCGCTAGCCGATCCTGGCTGCAAAAAAATCGGCTAGCGCCTCAGGCTCAAGTTTTTTCAAAGGTATTTTGCAAACTGCCGGTTGCCTTACTGCGTCGGTTCTAAAAAAACAAGAATTGAGTTAAGCTGAGCGAATGGGACATCATTCGCTCGCCTCGTTTTTTAGGATTAAATTTTGCGGGTTTCAGCGCTCGCAAGATATTGTCGACGCCATTGATTCCGGTGCGGAAGCTATCGGGTTCAACTTCTACGATCGTAGTCCACGATTCATCATGCCCGAGGCTGCCGCCGAGTTTGGTCAGGTGGTCGAGCAAAATTCTCGCGGACATGTCTTGCGTGTCGGTGTCTTCGTCAATCCTTCGATTGAACAGCTCAACGCCGTTCTCGATGCCTGCCCTTTGGACCTTGTTCAGCTCCACGGCGATGAACGCCCAGAATTGGTGCTCGGAAAAAAATCAATGCCTCCCGTCATCAAAGCCATCACTTGGCGCGAACAAAACCTCGAAGATATCGAGATGGCTTCGGCTTGGTCGGCTTCCGCCTCGCAAGTTCGACTGGTTGGCTTTCTGGTAGATGCACACGATCCGATCCAACGAGGTGGAACTGGGAAAACGGCGCGCTGGGATCTGCTCTATCCACGCCCACCTGCCCTTGAAAGCGTTCGACTGATCTTGGCGGGTGGCCTGCGACCGGAAAATGTCTCGGAAGCGATTGCTGTTTCTCGGGCTGATGCAGTGGATACAGCGAGCGGAATCGAAACCGCCCCCGGGTTCAAAAACAGGAGTAAAATGATCGCGTTCGTTGAGCACGCGAATCGAGCATTCGATCAATTGCCGACAACATAACATCAATTGCCAACAACATAACATTTAACAGAGAGTAACGATGAGTTCAGGATCTAAATGCCGTTGGGGGATTTTGTCTGCCGCTGGAATCGCAAGGAAAAATTGGCGAGCGATTGCGATGAGCGGCAATTCCGAACTCAAAGCCGTTGCGGCACGCAGCCGAAATTCGGCGGATGCCTTCATCCGCGAATGTCAAGCACATACTCCTCATCCACAAATTCCCGATGCGATCGAAGGCTATGAGGCACTTCTTTCTCGTTCCGATATTGATGCCGTTTACATTCCGTTGCCGACCGCGGTCCGAGGCGACTGGATACGTCGAGCCATTGAGTCCGGCAAGCATGTCCTCGCCGAAAAACCTGTTGGGATCAATGCCGAACAAGTGCAATCGTTGATCGATTTGGCGAATGCACGCGGCAAACACTTTATGGACGGCGTCATGTTCATGCATTCTCATCGCTTGGAAAAAATGCGAAGCGTACTCGACGACGGAACATCCATTGGCGACCTGAAGCGGATTGCGACGCACTTTTCGTTTCGTGGTGACGATGCTTTCCTAAAATCGAACATTCGCGTAGTGTCGCAGTTCGAACCCCATGGTTGTTTAGGCGATCTCGGCTGGTACTGCATTCGCTTGATCCTTTGGGCCAAGAAATACGAGATGCCAAGCAAACTTACGGGGCGAGTCTTGAAATGGCTACAAGGTGACGGAAGTACTGACCGCGTCCCAGGCGAATGTTCTGGAGAGTTATTTTATGATGACGGATTTTCAGCCAGCTTCTACTGTTCGTTCTTAACGGAGAATCAACAGTGGGCTCACTGCAGCGGTACGCGTGGCTCGCTTTCACTCAACGACTTCGTCTTGCCTTTTTACGGCGGTGAAGCACGCTTTGAAACGAATCAAGCGGCCTTCGCTGTCAACCAATGCGATTTTCACATGCATGAACGACGAACGACGCATGTCTCGAACGAGTATTCGGAAGGGCACGATAATGCTCAGGAAGTCGAAATGTTCCGAACGTTTTCGCAATGCGTAATCTCCGAAAAAATCGATCCGGTTTGGTCTGCTATTAGCCTCAAAACACAGCTTCTGATCGATGCCGTCCTCAGCTCTGCCAAAAATAACTCAAGCGAAATAACTCTATAAAACAAACGATCATCCTTGATGCAAGAAGCAAAGAACTCGCAACGTTCCGTCGTCCGATTGGGTTATGATGGCCGCGTTCACAAACTCTTTCGCGGGCCGAACGCTCAGGAGCGTTACGAAAACGAGGCTCGAGTCCTTAAGTATCTCGAAGCGAGACAATGCCCGTTTGTCCCGCAGTTGCTGGAAGAATATCCGGACCGATTCGAGCTCGTAACCACCAATTGCGGTGCACGCGTAGAGCAAATCAGTGACGCAAAACTCGATTCGTTGTTTAGCGAGCTTATTACGTATGGGGTGAAGCATGACGACCCGTTCCTTCGCAACGTAACGTATCGACCGAGCGACGGTCGTTTTTGTCTGATCGATTTCGAGTTCTCGACGATACTTGACCCAAACTTGGTCGCAGAGGAGACTGCGTCCAATATCGGTTTGTCGTCGATTCAATCCATTCATTGGTCAGCCATGACAGACCGAGGCCGCTTCCGGCCCAACAACGAGGACTCATTCTTAGCGGCCATGCTTGGTCGCAATGGCCTATCTCATCTTGGTCGTATCGGCCAAAAAACTTTGGGCGATGAAGAGTATATTTTTGCTGTTAGCGACGGAATGGGGGGCGAGAATTCAGGCGAATTTGCAAGTAAAATCGCAGTTCAAAAACTCACCACGCAACTTCCTCGGCACTTTGGGGTGAAACCTCGCAATGTCCGTTCCTATTGCGAAGGCGTGTTGAAGGAACTATTCGAGAGTATTCATCAAGAGCTTTTGCTGTTGGGGAAGCACGACTGGAATTGTCGCAAGATGGGTACAACGCTTACACTTGTTTGGCTGCGAAGCGATCGACTCTATTTTGCGCACATTGGCGATTCGCGGCTCTATTTTCTGCCAGCCCAAAAATCGCTTTTGCAATTGAGCCACGATCATTCCCATGTGGGTTGGCTACGAAGGAAGGGGGAGATTAATGAACGACAAGCAAGGGAGCACCCTCGACGATCAGTCCTCTCGCAATGCCTTGGAGCCGGGCACAGATACTTGGAGCCTCAGTTTGGAGTCATTGAGGCACAGCCTGGCGATAAAATCGTCCTGTGTACAGATGGGGTGAATGAAGGACTTTGGGACCGAGGAATCGAAGAATTGCTTCAATCCCCCAGTTCGGAATGGGCCGATAAAGCCCCGGCGGACCGATTGGTCCTTTCTGCCGTTCAAGTATCGGGACGGGACAATGCTTCTTGCGTCGTGATCGAGTTTTAAGAAGCCAAGCTTTCGTAACCCTTGGGCAGTAGTTTTTTGGGCCAACGATATCCGAGTCCAACACCTGTCAGCAATTCCGTTGGCACCACCCCTCCCATAATACGAAACATGGGTCGATACAATTCTTCCCAATACTTGTTTCCAGCGGGACAATACTGCCTTCCATTGCCTTCAACAGCTTTAATCCCAGGTATATGAGCTGCCAACGAAGCCGATTGTAGAAAGGATGAGCCAATGCAGGTCAAATCTTGCACGCACAAGAACATTCCAAAGTGTTTGGCCGCAGCCGCCATCAATAAGCTTTCGCTGATTCCCTTGCATGCCTTCAATGCAATCCCGGTGTAGCCGAGCTGCCGAGCCATCAAAAGGCTATCCATGTCGATGAGCGATTCATCGATCACCACCGGTTTGAGCCGACTAACACGGTGCATGGTCACTTCTTTGCGAATCTTTAAATCGCGCGCCGATGGCTGTTCGATATATTGCAATCGTTCCATGGCTGTCCGAGACAAGCGATCGATCCGTTCTATAAAATCGATGACGTAGTCTTCATTGGGACAGGCTTCATTGAAGTCTAGCGAGAACGACCACGGTCGAGCGGAACCACTCGATGCAATCCGATCCACTTCGATCGTTCTGCCAACATCCCAATCGAGATCGGTTCCGCAAAGCTTCAATTTCAGGTGGGTAAGTTGTTCTGCATGGATCCACTCTTCAAGTGTTTCAGGTAATCCATCGCCCACACGCTGACCTAAGTCCGCATCCGATAACGGATCCAAACCACCAATAAGATGGTAAAGCGGCAGCGTTTCAACCGGCTTTGCCGAAACGTATTCAGAAAGATGCTTGCCGGCAAACTCAAGGCCTAACCATTTGTCCAAAGTTTCCGGAACGAGCTCACGGTTAATACAGGCAAAACTTCCGGCTCCATGTAATCTCCCGAACGCGTCGTGAATGGCTGCATCAATGCTAGAACAAGCGAGCATTACGGCGAGCTCTGGAATGGGTTCAGCAAGCTTCATGGACTCCCCTAGATCAACAGCGATCTGCTTGGCTTCGTCCTTCAGTCGCATCGCATGATCGATCGGGTTCGTACCAAATTCGATCTTGGTCGCCATCGCAGCGACTCGATCATAAAGAGCTGTCACGACGCGAAGCACTTGCTCGGCCGACATGCTTTTGCTTGGCCATGCCCAAGCCGTTCCCATGGTCATTTCACCGATGCCATGCCCTTGCTTTTTTCCATCCAATTCCAGCGTAACGCAAGTGCGTTGAAGCGTGACGTCCTTTACGACTCTTCCGCCGAATTTGATCGGGGACCGATAGTCGTAGCTCTTCCTGTCGCTCTTAAGATTGACGATCCGAATTTGAGTCGAATTTGCAAGGGTAGGCATGGTGATTGCGTGATAGAGCAGAGGGGAAACACGCAGTTTGGCATTTCACCACTACCAAGGCAACCGCCTGAGAGGCCAGAGGGCCATTTTTTCCCTAACTCAAACGACTTTCTGCCTCACCGCCCAAACTGCCGCCTGAGTTCGGTCTGAAACCCCTAGTTTTCGCAAAACATGCTGGACATGCTCTTTTACGGTTTCGTAGCCAATTCCGAGCGTTGTTGCGATCTCTTTGTTCGTGAGACCATTACTTAACTGAACAAGAACGTCCATTTCACGCTGGGTGAGCGCGACATCGGAGACAGGAAGTGAGGCTTTGGCTCGCTTTCCATTCGATGTTCGACGCATATCGCGCGTCCAACAAACACCACCATCTAATACTGTTTGCATCGCCATAAGCAGCGAATCAAGCGAATCCGATTTGAGAACGAGCCCCTTTGCACCTAAGGCAATACCGCGTGCCTGATAAATCGGGTTATCCGAAGCAACGTGAAGCAATACGCGAATCAAGGGATTTAACCCTACCAGTTTCTGCAATACTTCCATACCATCAATTCCCGACAACCGAACTTCTAGAAGTACAATATCGGAACGCAGCAAATTAGGATTCGAAAAAGCATCTTCGCCCGAGGCCGCCTCACCGCTAATGGAATGCCCTGAGTGATGCAAAAAAGTTCGTAGCCCCAAGCGAACGGCTGGATGACTATCAATTACAAAAACCGACAAGGCCATCTTCGACTCTCTCAATTCTGCACATCCTGCTAAATAATAATGTTCCCCCTCCGAAGGAACATTCCACCTATCTCATATTCGATCTTGGCATCGAATCAAACGACAGTCATGGGTGAATTATTAAACCCTAAGCCCGTATTACGGGGTCTGATCGAGTTTAAACCTTCCGAAAGCCGATCCGACATTTGGTCGAATCACGCTTTGACGGAAACACACTCATCGATATCGATTTAACGTCCTTACATCCGTCGCTTAACAATCCCAAAAAGCTTTCACGCTCCAGGTCACGAGCTTCGAATTGAAGTCAGTGGAAAACACCACAAAAATTCCACTAAACACTTCCCGACTTAGTTCAATTCCTGACCGGAATTCTGGCAAAATCACGGTTGCGGCATGCCGCATTCAAAATTCTAACCTACAGTTCAAAGGTCCCTTCCAGAATTATTTCAAGTTAGATCGGTCATGCTCGAGCAAGCCTCAGCCAGCAAATTCGGCACAATCCAACCCATTGTGCTCAACTCATCGACTCCCCGGAGCTTCGAAGCGCGTGTCGCTGCGCGTCTTGAAAGAATGGAAGCAACTCGGCATCCGAGCTCGCCATCAAAAATGGGTGACCAAAACGCTCGACATTTAAGTCGTTCCAGCGAATCAGGATCGCGAAATCCAAGCATCGAATTGCTTCGCGACCTCATCCCTAAAAATACATCGGAAACCAAGTCCGAAACGTTAGCCAAGATCGTCGATATCATCGATGGCACCCTTCGGTTGGTTGAGACGAACCATCGAGAACTCAGTCGAATGTATCTCAATCGGATGCATTGGACTGCGTTGCTTCCGATTTACACCAGCCTCGACTCTACGCAACTTTCATTAAGAATTGACGACGCGTTCCAGCTAGCTCTCGAAGCGAAACAGATTTTTGCGCTCGACCTGGCCCTCGGACAAGAATTGTTTGAACTTTTAGCGAACGAGAGCTGGACGAAACTCGCCCCTAAGACATCACTCAAATCCACTCTCGATATTTGCATTTTTAACATTGTGGCCAGCTCGAATCCTTTTGGGGACGGGAATTCGGCAAACGATCGGCTCCAGACCAGCCTCAGCGACGCGGTTCGGCAATCGTACTGGCAACTAGCTACCCAACTTAACGACTCGTCGACGCACCTCCATATTCCCTCGAATTTAGTCGTCGGTAAAGTTTCTTGGCCAAGAATTCGAGAGCATTGGACTCAATTCATTTCCAGCTTAACGAATAGGGCAAGTTCGAGCCTTCCTGCGGTCAGCCTCGAGATCGACCGAACCAACCAATCGATCAAAAAAGAACCTGTTTCCGTCTCGAACGTCGAGGTTGCTCCTATCACGGCAGCCCAAGATGACTGTATCGAAATTCGCTCGTCGAACGATCCAAAACTTGCCGAAACACTAGGGATCCAGCTCGAAACATGCCGGGATGAGGGGCGATCGATTACGTTAGCGGTATTCCAACGTCTCGGAAATGACGGCAATACAGCCTCACCCGAGACTCGCGGTTTTGAAAACTGGCATCATTCGCTCATCGAGTTAGTGAGCCAGTCCGCGATCGGCGGCGCTTCCCGAGGCTTCTTCACAGATGCAGGCGAATTGGCACTCGTTTTTGAAGATCTGGAACGTGGTGAAGCCACGCAAGCCATGCGAGGCTTCATCGAGAATGTTGAAATGGCTCAACAACCGTCGAACAAATATGTCGAGACGACGAAGATCGGCCTCGTGTGCGGTCTGGCTTGCGTTGAAACGCCTTCGAAGCGGTTCAAGATCGAACAGCTCATTGAAGCGAGTTGGCGATGTCTATCAGCAGCCAAGAACCAAGGTGCCGGGGCGGTCAAGAGTATCGAAGCCTATTAGGCGTCGAGTTCGAAAGCAGACTGTTCTCGATCTAGCCTGAGATCGATTCGATCAAGATCCGCGTATATTTTTGGCGATGGCCAGTTCGCTTCTCGTAATTCTTGCGTCGACGGAACTTTTGAATGTAGACCTTGACGCCTTTTTCTAGTCCGACAACCGTTGCTTTGACCGTAGCGCCAGCAACGTTTGGTGTCCCCAATTTCAATCCGCTGTCAGCTCCGCCAATCGCGAGCACATTGTCGAAGACAATCGAGTCGCCTGTTTCGGAAGTATCGCGGAAATCGATATCCAAATTTTGGCCTTGCTCGACTTTATACTGACGACCACCGTCGGTGAAGATCGCGTACATGGAAAACGACTCGCAACAATTGTTAAGGGCATTTGGTTGAGCTCAAAAGCGAAGCTGCTCAACTCGTGAAAATCCGTTTAGGGAGGCAAGATTCTAGGGAGCCGCAAACTGTTCGTCGAGTCCAAATTAGCCCTTTCCGGACTGAAAATCAGCGGTACAACCACGTCCCATCCCCTGGATTTACCAGACTGACCGGAAAAGTAGATCGACGTGCCGGAACTTAACCAGCCTCAAATTGAAGCCGTAAACACCCTGAGCGGCCCATTACTCGTTCTTGCCGGGGCTGGAACCGGCAAGACCCGGGTCGTGACCTTCCGAATTGCAAATCTCATTCGACACGGCATCCAACCCGACCGGATTCTGGCGGTAACCTTTACGAATAAAGCTGCCAAAGAGATGCAGCACCGGATCGGCGAACGACTCAAACAGCCGCCTCGTAAGAAACGCCGCGGCGAGAAGCCGCCACCCGCACCGCTCGTCGGCACCTTCCATTCGATCTGCGTTCGGGTTTTAAAGCGACATGCACGCATCCTGGGCTACCCCGAGCATTTCGCGATTTACGATCGAGGCGATCAAGAGAGCATCGCCCGAGGAGTTCTCCGTGAGCTCAAAATCCACGACGCCGTTCTCAGCCCGGGAGATTTTTTGGGGATCGTCGGCCGATGGAAAAACGGCAGCGTTCGACCGAGTGACGCAATCTCAGCCGCTCTCACCGACAAAGAACATTTGGCAGCCGCTGGTTACATTCGTTATCAACGCGCTCTGAAACTCAGCGGTGCCTTCGACTTCGACGACTTGTTGCTCTGCACAGAAACTCTCCTCCTTGAAAACGAATCCGTTCGTAGTGCAGAGGCCTCAAGCTTCGATCATATTCTCGTTGACGAGTATCAAGACACAAACGGAAGCCAATATCGCATCATTCGTGCCCTTGCCCAGGACCATCGAAATCTATGTGTTGTCGGTGACGATGATCAATCGATCTACGGCTGGCGCGGTGCCGAAGTCAAACACATCCTCAGCTTTGATCGCGACTGGCCAGATGCTCGCGTCGTCCGCCTTGAAGATAACTATCGCTCGACCGATGCCATTATTCAGTGCGCAAACGAATTGATCGCCTTCAATAGCCACCGCCACGGAAAGATTCTTCGTGCTGCTCGCATGAATGGCGCTAAGCCTCGCGTTCTAACGCTTAAGGATGAAACCGAAGAAGCGCGAACGGTTGCCGAAGAAATCTCTCAACGCCTAAGTACTCATCAATCCCAGCCAAACGATTTCGCCATTCTCTTTCGCACCAATGAACAGCCTCGTATTTTCGAAACCGAACTACGTCGAGCTAAGGTTCCCTACGTCCTCACAGGCAGCCAGTCCTTTTTCGATCGGAAGGAAGTCCGCGACATCCTCTCATACCTTCGCTGGATTACATTGCCCGCGGACGAAGTATCGCTCCTTCGAATCATCAATACTCCGCCGCGTGGCATCGGCGCTAAAAGTGTCGAGAACCTCCTCGCCAATGCGGTCAGCAATGGCAAACCACTTTGGGACTCAATGTCCGACGACAGTGTCCTGTCTTCCATTCCAGAGAACGCTCGACGCGGGGTGTTGCGTTTACGGGACCTTCACGAAAAGTACCGCGATCAATTCAATCATACCGAAAACTTGAGCCAAGTCGTTCGTGGATTGATCACCGAACTCCATTACGAAGACGAAGTCTCGCGTCTCTATCCCAATCCTGAAGAATGCGAAGCTCGCAAAGATACAATCGAAGAACTCGTCAACGCTGTCGCAGAATTTGAAACCGCCTCGAACGCAGAAATCCCATCGATCGAAGACTTTCTATCCGAAGTCACCCTCGGCGGGCGCGAATTCGGTTCACCCAAAGAAAAAGAACAAGCTCGCAACGCCGTCGCTTTGATGACGCTCCACAGCGCCAAAGGTCTTGAGTTCCCGGTTGTCTATATGGTTGGACTCGAGGAGGGGATCCTCCCGCATAAACGGAGTATTGCCGACTCGGACGACGCAATCGATGAAGAACGTCGACTTTGCTACGTTGGCGTGACACGAGCCGAAGAAGAGTTGACGCTATCGATGTCGAATACGCGATTCAAATGGGGGAAACCACGCCCCACTCACCCAAGCCGCTTCTTGTACGAACTGACCGGACAATCCGATCATCCCAATAAACTCAAAGCCATCCGTGCTGCTCGAGATGAAATCCGCGGTGTGAACCGAAGTAAAACAGCTTCAAAAGGCAACCCACAGAATCAAGCGATCAAAGCAAGAAGGAGCAAGAAATAGGCTTAAGGGGCAAAGAACTCTGAACAAGAAAAACTGAAAACCGAAACCTCTTGCGAAACCTTCCCGTCAAATTTCAGTTGCTCGAAGATCCACTTGATAGAAATCCAATAACAACTCGAAGACGCCAGGATGATACTCCGCTAAATTCTCCGGTGTCTGAAAATAGAGCTCGCTGGCCACAGCAAAAAACTCGCTCAAGCTGGTCAATCCGTAGTCATCGATCAAAACTGCGTGGCCTTGTTCTACAATCTTGCCGGCATGCTGAAACTCGGCCGACAAAGCGGTACGCCAATTCGTTTCGTTGACGTGTTGAGGCAAGGGCGGAAATCCATCCGCCCACTTGCCATTGATCATGTCGAGCTGATGAGCGAACTCGTGGATGACGAGGTGGTGACCTTCCATCGGGCGAAGCGACGCTCGGTGAACATCTTGCCAATTCAGAACGACCGGCCCGCGATAGATTGTCTCGCCCGCTCGCGCGTGTTCACCGACTATACCAGCCGCATCGACGGTTGAGGGGGTACGGGCTACATAAGGACGAGGGTGAATGAGAATCGTCGTGGTTCGGTCGAAGTACCAGTCGGGGTAAGCTAAAACCATAAGTCCAGCCGCTGCGGCAATGGTTTGCATCATGATGTCGGTGATTTCCAGACCATCGCATCCTTCCCATCGTTTTTCTTGCGTAAAAACGCGAGACCAGCGAACGAGTTGAGCCGATTGTGTGTTGTCGAGTCTTGCGGCTTGCCATAGATGTCTTTTCAAGTCCATCCGTTCCGCGTCTGACACGGGTCGATCAAGGAGTTCGCGGCGCTGGCGATTTTTCTTCCATCCAAACATATCAATCATTCATCGGTTAATGCAACGCGAGCGTTAAACAGCGGTAGAGTGCCGCTATACGTCGATAAAGCCCATTCCCTGAACAGACGAAAAAGACGAAAAGACGCAATGTGTGTCAAGCGTGAGTCACTTTGTCACGCTGGATTGGCTCCGAATTCTGAATGTGAGTAGGTTTTGCCTAGTGTCAGGTTACGGTACTGCATTTGCGGAGTTAAGCCATAGACGCCAAAAAGGACGAGCTCGCGTCATGCATCGACTCGTTTCGCAGGGCTCAACAACCAATTTTCTTCAAGGTGGTGATTGCTATGGTTCGAACGATGTATGATTTCCGTGTGATGGGCTTCGTTTTCTTCCTCGTTTGGGCCGTTCTTGTTCAGGCATTGGCAGCTCAAGAACCAGGCGCCGCAAAAACGGCGACATTTATGCGGTTGAAACTGACTCCAACGAAGGAGCTGCTTGAGGGATTGGCTTTAAATGACTTTGACAGCATCCAAAAGAATGCTGGGACGATTAAGAACTTGCTCTTGGACGAAAACTGGATGGTTGTTCAGTCGGATGAATACCGAAGGCAAACTCAAGAGTTTCGAAAGCTCGTTGATCAACTGCGTGATGCTGCCGCCAAGAAAAACATCGAGGGTGCGACGCTGGCCTATGTGCAGATGACCATTCAATGCGTCCGATGCCATCAATCTTTGCGTAGATGAACATTGCGTAGATGAACATTGCGTAGATGAAAACGTAAATTCGTACTCCATTTTTCGCCCCCCAATTTTCGTAGAGATTTCTCGCTTCAATCGGTGGCGTTAACTCTGCGAGGCTCTATTTGCAATTCTTTTCCCCAAAAACGAATTTACGTTGAGCGGGTTGCAGGGGGCCCAATTTACGGTTTTAGGGAATTGCATTTCCGAATCTTCTGAACGCGCGAGATGTATTGAAAAATGGACCCGTATCGTTGAATATCACGACGAGAACGGCGTTTTACTACGGGCTGTCGAAGATCACGAACGCTTTGCCTGGCGGAAAGTTGCGATATATCTACTCACGAGTGTTCGCTCAGTGAAATACTTTGACTATCTTAGGGAGAGTGAGAAATGCCACTCTTTGGGCGTCATAGCTGAAAAATGGAGAATTTGATTTCGTTGTGAGTTCCATCGTTACATTGCCAAGAGATCCGTCGCTGACTCCGTCTCGCCCATGGCATCAACAGGATTTTTTTCCTTCCGCCCTACGAGTCACATTGATGTTGGCCGTTTTCGGAAACGCGATTGACCTCGAAGCAGCCAGCATAATGGATGACGTAAAAATCGGCATAAACTACGGCTCGATTGTCAAAGCCGGATTTGTTGCCGCAGCTGGGATTCTTGGCTTTGCTGGTTGGTGGTACTCTATGGCTGTTCGTAAGCTTTTTACAACCAGTATTGGAATGCTTACGATTGCGCTACTCGGTTTGTACTTTCTGACCATACCGACGTCGATTTTCCCTCCCGTTTCGGCCGTCGCTGCGATTGCGTTGACCAGTTACATTCTTCTCATCGCCACTTCACTCATTTTCATCGGGCCAACACGGATCCTCTACGATGTGATGATTGCGATCGCCTTTTATCTCTGTGTCGCTTGGCTCGCTTGCTTCATGGCCCCATCGATCGGCTACCTTCAAGAGAGGGCGGGAAATCAAGGCGTCGTGCCTCGAATGACGGGACTCGCTCACCCAAACACACTCGGAGGTATTTCAGGTTTGTTTCTCATTCTAGTATTCGCTGCGTTTCAATCGGGAAAAGAGAATAGGTGGCCATTGTTAGCCGGTGCTATGCTCGGTTTATCAACGCTGGCCGGTTCGTTGAGTCGAACCGCAATGGTGGCATGCTTAGTAAGCGTGATCGGCTTCAATCGACGTTGGCTGCGTCATCGAAGGGTGCTCCTGTCGATTGTACCGACGGTATTCGTTATCGTTCTCGGACTGCTTTATGTCGATAATCAGTACGGGCTTGATCGCATTGCGAAGAAAGTCCTTATCAAGGCGTCGAAAACGAAGGACGCCGACGAGATTACCTCTGCCACAGGTCGAACGGAGATTTGGGCCCACACTTGGATATTGATTCAAGCGCGGCCGCTCATTGGTTATGGTGCCAATACTTCACCGATCGTGCTTAAAAAATATTCGTTTCAAACACACAATATTTTGTTGAATCCGATGCTCTGTTTTGGAATCGGGGGTGCAATCGTAATGGGGGCTTGGCTACTACTCAATATCTATTGGTCTTTTCATTCCGACAATCGATTCGTTGCCGCCGTTGGGATATTCATTGTCGTATCAGGCATGACGGAAGACACGATTCTTTCGACCTTCCCTGAGCCCACAACACTTGTTTGGCTCATCGCATCTTTTATCCCGTACGTCGAAACTGCGAAGCGACTGGCCAATATTCCCATGCCGGTAAATTCTAGCCTCGTCGTCTCAAGCTAATGCTTCAGAATGGTCCGACGCAACCGCGATACGACCCTTGACCCGTATTCCGAAATGGAAGCTTCTTTGCTGCACTTGCAGTGCAGTTTAGGAACTGCACTGCAAATCATTTCGTTGCCTGCTTCGGGTGCATCGCAATTCGCTAAGTTGTTGACCTGAAATGACTTTTGGATCGAGCTGTATGGGGGACAACCTTCTTGGCATGGGCTTTGTTATTAGGGGCAGAAGCAGGAAGAATTCGCCCCCAATGCTTGATTTCCGGAGCCCACCGATGAGTACCATTCCGATCAACTCAAACCCAGCGTCACCTGATTCGAATGAAAGGTCTTTGTTTCGCAAAATCGATCCTACGGCGGATGCGTCATCGTGCAACGTTCTCGACCTGGAGGTCAACGATGCACCACAGGAACGCGTGAAAAGCATTCATCAACGTTCAGCACTTGAATCCTTCATCGACAGTTTCTTTCAAGAGAAAAACATTCGATGGATGCTGGTAATCGGCGCCGCGATTGTTTTTGGCTCGTTGTTGATGCTGGTTTCCAAGCAATGGTCTCAATGGCCGGCTGCGATCCAATTCTTAATTGTTTTAGGCTACACCGGAATCATCTATGCGTTTGGAGAACTAAGCTCCAAGCGTTTGGGGCTCCATGCAACCGGCAAAGTCTTGCAGTCTCTGACACTTCTGTTATTGCCCATGTGTTTTCTCTCTTTGAGTTGGTTTGCATCCCGATTTTCACTAAATCATTTTGGTGCCAATGCGCAAATCGTCGCCCAGCTTATACCTGCCGCTTTCTTAGCTTGGTTCGCTGTTACGCGAACGATGGATACTTGGCTGCGTGAACGTCAAACGACCTTCGTAGTGAGTTATCTCATCCTCTGTTTCGCTGGCGCCTTGCCCGTTGCGAATACACCAATCGAAGCCGCGGGATTGGCGGCATTTCTTTGGTTCGTAATGACGGTCGGGGCGATCAAAGTAAATCGTCATGTTTTTTGGCTAGTCGAGGAACATCGCGTGCCTCGCGTCTTTGGGTTTCTGCCGATTTGCTTACTGGGGTCGTTGTTTCTTTTGTTGATCGCGACGAAGTCGTTCTCGTCGATCCCCACAGAATGGATCGGATTGGGATGTGTCGCTCTATCCGCGACAATCCTTCTGACAGCGCGATCCATTGCGACCGTCTTTCGTCAACGAACGGGGAACTTGGTATATCCACTTCCGTGGAATATCGTAGTCCCGACGGTTGTTGCTTTAGTACTCGCGGCTACGGGCGTGGTGCTCTCGTTTCACGGCTTCTCCTTTGTCGGGACAACCACGCTCGCTGTCGTCCCTACTGCTCTTTGTGCCGCCATTTTGATGTTGGGCGTTGCATCGGAAACACAGCGGCAAAGCTTTGTGTGGGGGGACTCGTCTTGGCAGCCATTGCTTACCAGTCAACGCCGACGCTGATGGCCGACCTCGTACAGCAAATAAAGTCAGGAGCCGCTCGATCGATAGGTGAAGAAAAACTCCCACTGGCTTTCTATGGATTAACCTACCTTCCGTTCATCCTTGCCGCTTCGATTGCGTACAAACAGTTTTCCTTTCGCAAACAGACGTTCGTTTCGATACCACTTCATGTATTCATTACGACCGTCTCGCTGCTTCTTTACGGCTTAGCTTTTACGCATATAAAAGCGGCGTGGATCGTTTCGATCGTCAACATTGGCCTGTTTGCGTACTTAGCTTATGTCTTTCGTGACCGAACGTATGCGATCGTATCGGTCGTGGGGCTCGTCGTGGCAACGGCAACCTCGATTCCGTTCCTCAATAGCTTTGGCGGCGATCCCTTACCGATCGAGTTTGCGGTCGTAAGTTTGTCTCTACTCGCCTCCGCGTTTCTGGCAACTTCGCTCCCCGATCGGCTTATCAACCGTATCCCTTTAAAACGCTCGCCAGCAATCACACAGACCTCTCGAAACACCTCTGTCATAGAAACCATGTTGGGATTCGAACCGTTTGGTTTCGATGAGTGGGTGATGGAGCGAATTGCTCTGGTATTCGGTATTGCAATCACCGGATTTCTTGGCATCTTGGCGCTGAGTTGCATTGCTGGGCAGCTTGGGACAGTCGGGACGTTTCCACAATAGATTGCTTTTGGCTCCATCCTCTTAAGCGTAGGACTCGCGACCAACAAATTTCGTCATTATGCCCTTGGCCTGGCATTTTGGTCACTGTTGATTGCTGGAGCGGCAGCATGGCTTGTCCCTGCGGATTGCGTCCCTTTGGAGTTATTCAAGTTCCTTACGGTTGCATCGTGTGGCATGACATTCTTGTTTCCTGTGATCGCCAAAAGGATTTTCAATTCACAGAATTTTTTCGAATCACTTCGGACTGCTCGAAAGCAAATTGGTTTCGATTCAGACAGCTTGCACATAGGACTTCCGGAAACCAATGCGAAATCAAACGGTACTTTCCTTGCCTGGGTTGTCCCACTTCACGACCTTAGCCTTCTCTTTGCTGGTCTGCTCACGATTGGTTTTCACCTACCAAGCTTATGCTATTCACAGGTATTTGGGGCAGGTTTGCTGACACCGCTCGCAACCCTCTTCGCCGTCGTTTGGGTCATTTGGGTCGGGTACGCTCTTCAAAGTCGAACCGCATCGACGACGCTCGTTGTAATGCTGCCCCTTTGCGCAACTGGCATTCTGTTTACCTTGCTGGCCAAAGAAGTCGCAAACTCTTTGTGGCCATTGGCTTGGGTTGTCATTGCCTGTGTGATGCATTTCTACAGCCATCGCACTTCTCATTCCGACCGGTCGAGGCCTCATTCCTTCTCGTTTCGGTTGGGCGGGCTGTTACTTCCGGCGGTTGTCGTTCTTCATGGCCTATCGGCCGCCATTCTCGGTGCAGACTCATGGAATCAAGGGCTCGAATGCCTCACCACGCTGGCCTGTGCGGGGATCTATTTTCATCAAGGCCTCGTTACAAGACAGCGACGATTCATCTTGTTGGCTGGCACCATTCTCAATGCGACGTTGGCTATCACTTGGATTCGATTCGGACTGTATGACTTTCAGTTGTATCTCGTACCGATCGGGCTTTCGGTCCTTAGCCTTGTTGAGCTTCTCAAGAAGGAGATCCCAAAATCGGCCCATGATCCGCTGCGCTACCTTGGCGCCTTAACGATCCTGGTCTCTCCGATTTTTCAAATTCTGACCGGCAGCTGGTGGCACCTCCTATCGTTGATGGTTCTATCGGTTCTCGTGATCCTGCTGGCCATCGGACTACGCATCCGAGCCTTGGTCTATACCGGAACGGCATTCCTGACAGTCGACTTGATCGCCATGCCCGTTCGCGCCTCGATCGATCATCCGACATTTTTATGGATTGGTGGCCTGGCAGTTGGAATTAGCGTCATCGCGTTGGCAGCCATCTGTGAACGTCATCGCGAAACACTGCTTGCCCGAATTCGTTTGTTGTCGGCGGAGCTCGCCACCTGGAATTAAAACGTCTCGTCTTCCTGTCCCTTTTTTTTGTTTATTGAGGTAAAGCTATGAAATGGCTCACACAATTTAGTCTGATTATGCGTTCAAATGTAACTTCTCTTAAAGAGACCTTCGAAGATCCTCAACGGATGCTTCATCAGTTGATCATCGACATGGAGGAGGAGTTAGATCATGTCCGTAAAACCGTTGCCGAAACGATTGCCGATGAAATTCAACTTCGAAAGCGTGTTCAACGCGAACGCGAGGAGGCGGACAAATGGTTGGAGCGAGCGACGCAAGCTGTTCAACGTGGCCAAGACGCAAACGCAAGTTCGGCGTTAGAGCAAAAAATGGCCGCCCAACTGCGAGCGGACAAACTGGGTCAAGAGCACGCGAAACAAGAGACCGAAGTCTCGCGGCTTCGTTCTTCGGTTTTGGACCTGGAAGACAAGATCCGACAAACTTCTGCTCCCGTTTGCATTGTGGTTGCTTTGGCATTCTGATTCGCGAAACTATTTCGAAACCGTCCAGCCGATCACCTGGCCGTACATCGCTTGGCTGACCGTGGCAAACTTGAGTTCAGCGCTCCTGTTTTGGAGGCTTCGGCATCTAATCCCATTGCCAGGCGCTACCGCATTTTTCACGCGACTAGCAAGTGCGTTATTGGTGATGACGGCTCTATCGGTTCTTTACGTTTCGGCGCTTAATCGATCGGAGGTCGAACTTCCACTTCGACTGATCACCGTTCTTGTGCCGGTGTTTCCGGTCATCCTCTTCGTTTGGAGTATTCTGCAGCAACGGATGCTACCGCTTGTGATCGAGCGAACATTTGTGTACGGAGGCGTATTGGCAATCATTGTGCTCGTTCATCGGTTGTTGTTAGCGCCGCTCACGTCGGTTGCAAGCGAACGCGTGAATCTCGACTTTGTCCTTGTCGAATGGATCGGTATTTTTTCGCTGGTAATGATTGTTCGCCCTCTTCGGCAACGCGCTCGCGGCGCTTTGCGATTCTTATTGAGTTACGATCCCTTTCAATTGCGTGATATCACACGACAGCTTTCCGTCGAGCTCTCACAGCAAACGGAGGTAACCGTTCCCGATTTAGCTTCTTGGTTTTCGAGAGCGATGCAAGATCGCTTAGCCGTCGAATCCGTCGTCGTTTTTCTGAATGAGCCTTTTTTGCTGTGTGTTCCGACACCGAATGCTGGCACGACCGATGAACGGGATCGCAATTTGGAAGTGAGCGTCCAGCCACTTCTGGCCCGTTTAAAAATATGAAAAACGCGGGTTTTTTAGAAAAATGGATCTCGTTGAACCTGCGCTGTGCGAAGCGTTTGGGGCAAAGCCGCTGCAGCTGCGCGGCGA
>JANOAI010000332.1:0-16123 GCA_031411055.1 Pirellulaceae bacterium | reverse complement strand
TCGATAGGTTAGGGTTCTTTCTGCAAAGGGGTAGCATGAAAAAGTTGTACTCGACCTGCATTCAATATAGGGGTTAAAAGGATCGATTTTTCAGATGAGCTTTCGGAAGTCAATCGACGTAGAGGTCCTGCAAATCGGTGTGGAATACTTGACCGGACCACGACCCAAGCCGACTTGGCCTTCGTTTTCTCGAGTTCCGAAACAATTGGGTTGTTCCATCCGCCAGGATCGTTCGGAAGAGGCACCAACCTCTGTCCCAGGGAAATTTGATAGTGTGTTTTCAATGGAGCCGTGAGATAGTCTACGGGTAAGTCAACGGCCAGTTCAGCTCCTTTGGTTTCGATGAGCATTGGGGCAACAAAGATCGAATCGTCCACCGATCCATTTTTAGCAAGATATTCCGCCGTCAATCGCCAGTCTTCTTGCCTCTGCCAAGCCAACCATCGTCCGTGATTCCACTCGCGGAATGTTCCTTGAGTCCAACCGAGAAAAATCAATGAAACACTACCAACCATCAATATGCCGGAACGGCTTCGAAGCTGACTTATGAAATAGGCCCCGACGATAAGCAGCGCGGGGTAGGCTCCAATCGCGTAGCGTCGGTGCATTAACGGGGCAATTCCTAGGATCGTAAGACTCCAGACGGCGATCATTACCCCAAAACCGACGAATCCAGCTTGGATTAACCAACGTCGATCATTTACTAGCCCCAATGAGATCGTCTCATCGGTTGGATCAACGGCTAAACAAGCTTTTCTGCCTCTCGCGGGCCCGGGTGGGAGTGGATGCGAGATAGGTAATTCAAATCGGCCCCTCCCAAACCACGACCGCTGGACGACTCTCTCACCTATCAAGAACACCGCCGGAAAAACACACCACGCCAACCACGGAAGGAGTTCGACGATCGAGTAAAACGAATAGTCGCCAGCAAAATCGTTCCACTGTTGGGACTGCCCTCCAATCTTGACGAGGCAGATTAGCCCTGGAATCGATAGGACAATAAGGACGACGCCTTCTAAAACCCGATATCGAATCGTGGCCAAGAACTTGGATCGATCGCGGATCGAAGTAAGAAATAGGTCAAGGCATAAAGCAAACATACTGAATGCAACTACGATCATCGATGTGTAGTGTACATAAAATATCAATGTCGCCCAAAGGACCCAAGACCAATGAATCCGCTGAGCGTCGTTGGGAATGCGAGTGGCTGACGACATGAGCAAAATCGAAAGGAGCGCGACCCAAACGTAAGGACGGGTTTCGATCGCGTAAAACGAACCAATTCGATCAAGCCACAGCCATGCGGCCATTATGAATAGGATCGACACATGATGCCGCAGCGAGAAGCCGAGCCAACCAACGATTGCAACCCAACCTATCCATGAAAAAAGACGAAGCTCAAGCTCCGGAGGAACAGACCACCCCACCGAGCTTAGTACGGCATGAAGCGAACGTTGCCACAACTTCAAACCACCAAAATAGAGTCCCGATTGATTGCCAATGGCCGCTCGATGAATGAGGTCATTCCAGGGGCCGTCGATAACCCACGCCGAATGAAGTTCATCAACCCACAAGCTCTCCGACGAGGTAAGCAACGGCCAGCTCGCAGCGATGATCAACGCAAGCCAAGCCAGAAACAGTTGGAACCTCACGCCGTACCCTGAGCTTCATGCTGCTTCGCAATTTCGCGCAAGACCCTCGGAAGCGGGAAGTGGACTTCCTCAAGCCGAACAACATCTTCTCGAAGTTCCGCGTCATAACGATCCTTTAACCATTGAATGGTGCTTTGAACCACGGACTCCGGTGCGCTGGCACCTGCTGTTACAAAAACGGTCTGATCCTTACGGAACCATTCAGGTCGAAGGTCGCTAGGCCCATCGACGAGATACGATGGCTTACCATATTCAATCCCCAATTCACGAAGACGTTGGCTATTACTACTGTTCTGACTTCCCAAAACGATCACGATATCGGATTGTTGGCAAAGCATTCGTACCGCCTCTTGGCGATTCTGTGTCGCATAACAGATGTCCCCTTTATTCGGACTCTCGATCCATGGAAAACGAGCTTTCAATCGATCGATTATTCGATTCGCGTCATCCACGCTCAGAGTTGTCTGTGTGAGGTAAGCCAATTTGGTTCCGGGCGCATAGCTCAGCCTGTCGACCTCATCGCAGTCTTCGACCAACACGATTGCTTCTGGAGCCTCTCCCATCGTTCCGACAACTTCGTCGTGCCCTTCATGTCCGATAAGAACTATCGTGTAATGATCTCTTGCGAATTTGATGGCTTCGAGATGAACTTTCGTCACTAACGGACAAGTGGCGTCGATAGCCGTCAAACCGCGTTCGCGGGCAAGACGACGAATCTCGGGCGAGACACCATGGGCGGAAAAAAGAACGGTTGCTCCCTCGGGAATCTCCAGAAGATCATTTGCAAAAACCGCACCTTGCCCCTTGAAGCTGTTCACGACGTACTGATTGTGAACAATCTCATGATAGACATACACGGGCGGTCCGAAATGCTTCAATGCCAATGACAGACTTTCAACCGCCATGTTAACGCCCGCACAGAAACCACGAGGTGAAGCCAAAACAATTTGCATGAAAAAGATTCTCAATAACGGGGATAGGCTTCAAGCCGGTCGCAAAAAACGTACTAACGGAAGGGGGCGAATTCTGTCTACCCGTTATGATATCCTGGTGACAACTTACCGCAACGGAAACTGATATGCATTCGTCCGGAACCTCGCTTCCAGCCTCCAAATCCTCTTGGCTAGCCATCGATTGGCAACGATTCGGATCCGATGCGCCTGCAAGAAAGCCGGTTTCTGCACAAGAAGCCAGCCAATACTGCAAGAAGTTGGCCGAATCACACTACGAAAATTTCTCGATTGCGAGCCAGCTCCTTCCAAAATCTTTGCGTCGGCATTTTCACCATATTTACGCGTATTGCCGATGGTCGGATGATCTCGCTGACGAATCGCCGGACACCGATGAAGCCTTGCGTCGCTTGGATTGGTGGCAATCCCAGCTCAACGACTGCTTTCAAGGACAGGCGACTCACCCCGTCATGATCGCTCTGGCCGAAACGATCGGTGAATTCAAGCTGGCACCCCAACCATTCCATGACCTCCTCTCGGCTTTTCGACAAGACCAGTCGATTGTGCGTTACGATAGCGACCGGCAGCTATTAGATTACTGCCAACGAAGCGCTAGTCCTGTAGGCCGAATTCTTTTGTCACTTGCCAAAGTAAACGACCCGCAGTGCATTGCTTGGAGTGATGAGATTTGCATTGGGTTACAGTTGGCCAATTTTTGCCAAGATCTGTCGCGAGATGCTGCGACTGGACGAATTTACCTCCCACGAACGCGATGGAATCAATTCCAAATCGATGAAGCGACAATACTCAACCGAGTGCCTACTCCCGCCCTTCAAAGCACACTTCTGCAATGGTGCAACGACATCGCCGACTACTTTGATCGCGGTTGGCCCCTTGCCGAACGTGTACCAAATTGGCTTGCGAGGGATGTGCGTTTGTTTGCCAGCGGAGGATTGAAGATCTTAACGGAAATCGCAGCCGTTCATGGAGACGTCTGGACCAAACGTCCTGAAGTTGGAAAATGGTCTCAATTGAAAATGCTTCTACGTGTCTTTCTAACTTCAAAACCTCCCCGAAGAATGAACTTCTTGGCCTTTGACCGAAACCGGAGCTCGTTGAGTGATTAATACGAGGATGCCGGTCGATGGAGCCGTAGCCGATTCATACCGCGTTTGTAAAAAGATTGCCTGCCAAAGCCAGAGCAACTTTTATTGGGCGTTTTCGTTGTTGCGACCAGAGAAACAACATGGGATGCATGCGTTGTACGCTTTTGCTCGACTCGTCGATGACTGGGCTGATTCCTCAAATGACACGAAAGTTTCTGAAGCGGCGTGGCATGCTTTCGTGGAGCGTTGTGCCCTCGATACAAAACTTCGTGGTGCTGATGTTTCGAGCGGTTTGTGCACACAGGTTGAACTCATCGCAAACGCTCTATCGGACATGATCCAACGATTTCAGGTGCCGGTCCAGTATTTACACGAAATTATCGACGGAGTTGCGTTCGACCTTCAACCGGAAGTCTATCTTCAAGATGAAGAACAGCTTGATCACTATTGCTACCTCGTAGCATCTTCGGTTGGACTCGCCTGCTTAAGCATTTGGGGTTGCCATGATGCGATAGCCAAAAAAGCCGCCATCGCCTGCGGTCGGGCCTTCCAAATCACGAATATTCTTAGAGACGTTCGCGAAGATGCAGGACGCGGGCGAATCTATGTTCCACGAACTCTTTTCGAAAAGTATGACGTCAGCGTTGACCAATGGAGGTCAGCCCACCCGAGCGGGAATTGGAAAGGCATCATCGATGAGCTTGGCTCCAATGCAAGTGAACGGTATCAACACGGATTCAGCGTCATGGAGTCGCTCGAAACGGATGGCCAGCGTATGTTTTCGTTAATGTGGTGTACGTATTCGAGACTCTTGGAACGCATTCGGAAGAATCCCGATCAGATTTGGCAGCGGCGTGTGCGACTGCCCCGCCTCGAAAAAGCTCAGCTCTATCTACAGCATGCTTTCAGTCCATGTTTCCGGAACGCGCCAAAATCGATTGGTAATCCATGAGCCGATCGGTAATCGTCGTGGGTGGTGGACTTGCGGGCATCGCCGCTTCACTTGCTCTTCGCCAATCAGAATGTCAAGTAACGCTCATCGAATCGCGTCAACGACTCGGTGGACGTGTCGGATCTTTTGATGAATCATCTGGTCAATCGATCGACTATTGTCAGCATGTCGGAATGGCTTGTTGTACCAATCTTATAAAACTACTCCAGATGACCGACTTAGATAAGTTGTGGCATCGGGAAGAGACACTTCACTTCTATTCTTCCACCGGTCAATATACCCCCGTTCAAAGGAATGGGTTGCCTGCCCCATTCCATCTCAGCAGCCTCATCTATCGTTGGCCTGATTTGACGATGGCGGACCGTGCACGGATTGGTTACGGTCTATGGCGGCTTATGCTTATCAAACTTGATAGCCAGTTGGCATCGGAGTCGGCAATTTCCTGGTTAAAAAGGCATACCCAATCTCCGACGGTCATCAACAAGTTCTGGGTAACGATTTTGGTCAGCGCGTTAGGCGACAAGATTGAACGCGTTTCGATCGGCGCCGCTCGAAAGGTCCTGGTCGATGGCTTTGCCGCACATCGTGAAGCGTACGCTCTCTTAGTTCCTCAACGACCGTTGTCCGAGATCTTTTCGGATCGCATGCTTCCATCACTTCGTGCCGCCGGAGTCGAAGTGCGTCTTGGCCATTCGGTGCGAGAGGTGATTTCGGATCAAGGTCGCTATGTTGGAATCAGGCTAAGTAGCGACGAAACGATCCGAAGTGACTATGTGATAGTCGCTGTCCCATGGCATCAAATCAAGAAAATCTTTCCAGATCGCGATCTTGCTCCGATCGAAAGAAGCAAACATCTCAACCGATTCGCGACGATTGAGTCCGCGCCGATCACCGGAGTTCATACATGGTGGGATAAGCCATGGTTGGACCACCCTCACGCGATTCCAGTAGATCGGTTATGCCAATGGGTTTTCGCGAATCCGGTTTCGAATGAGAGTAACCTCGATGACTATTACTATCAAATCGTTATCAGTGGGTCTCGCGATCTTCCGCGTGGCGACCATCAAGCTGTCATCAATGCTGTCGAACAGGATCTCAGAAGCGTTTTTCCGCGATTAGCGCATTCAAAATTATTGCGTTCACGAATTGTGACCGATCCACACTCGGTATTTTCAATAACACCGGAAAGCATTGCCTTGCGACCCAGTGTTGATATTTTCGCAGATCAAAATATTTGGTTGAGTGGCGACTGGACCAATACCGGCTGGCCGGCAACCATGGAAGGGGCGATTCGGTCGGGGTTTCTTGCAGCGGAATCGCTGGCGAAAAATTTTGGCGCCTCGATCTCGATTGTTGAGCCCGAGCTTCCAAAGGGTTGGCTCGCTCGATGCTTGATTCGCGATAACACCTGATAACGAAAGATTCGTCTACATGCTTGTTTCGATACTGATTGCTATGGCCATTTTGGTGCCTGCGGTCGCATTCAACGTTTACCCGGTAACACGCCCGTATAGTTTGGCAGTCTGGGTTCTTTCAGCCGTAATCGTCGCCTACTTCGTGCCCGAATTATTCGGCAACTGGTTCGGTATCCCACCCAAGCATTATGTCGGTCCGTTGATTCAAGTCGCCATGTTTGGAATGGGTGCAACCCTAACGATCCAAGATTTTTTGCGCGTCGCCAAGCTCCCCCATGCAATCGCGATCGGCATGCTGCTGCAATTCACGGTCATGCCGTTTGGGGGCTGGCTTCTCGCGATGATTTTTCATTTACCGGTTGACCTAGCGATTGGTGTAATCTTGATTGGTTCATGCCCAGGTGGTGTGGCGTCCAATGTTATTACCTACCTGGCAAGAGGAAACGTACCGCTTTCTGTGACGATGACGGCTTGCTCAACACTTGCGGCACCCATCATGACGCCCCTTATGCTAAGTCTCTTGGCGGGTCGCATTGTCGAAGTCCCATTCTGGGGCATGGTCGTTGAGATACTCAAAATTGTCATCGCCCCGATTGCGGCCGGACTCGTCGCCAATCATTTCCTTAGTTCCACAAAATGGAACCCAAAGATTACCGAGATATGCTTGTCGATCGTCTCGATGATCGCTATTTGCGTTATCTGTGCGATTATTGTTGCCAACGCGCGAGACTCGCTTCGAGAAGTTGGCTTTTGGTTTATTGGGGTCGTCATGCTTCACAACCTGCTTGGCTACCTCGCGGGCTACTGGGGAGCCAGGATCGCTCGACTCGATGAATCCTCCTGTCGAACGATTGCGATTGAAGTCGGGATGCAGAACGGTGGAATGGGCGCTTCGTTGGCTACCAAAGTTCTCGGTAACGCAACGGCCGCTTTGGCATCAGCGATCTTCGGTTGTTGGATGACGATCGCTGGTTCAGTCCTTGCCGTCTATTGGCGGAAGCGTCCACCCAAGTAAGTGTCCTATTTCTCTTTCAGCTTGTCTAAGCCGTAAGCCAAAGCAAATCGTCGCTTCATGGTTTCGCTGCCGACTTCCTTTGTCAATTGGTTCCAGTCTTGGTGGCATTGATTCATTTCGAGTTCGGCCGATGCCGGATTGGCGACAATTTTCCTTAATGCTTGATCGAGTCGCACTCGAAATGGCTTTGCCTCGGCAAATTGCAATTCGCTTAAGGCGAGTCGATCGTCGAGTCCTCGAAGAAGAAGTTCGTCGTAGCGTCGTACGTCAGGACGATCGGAACGGGATTGCCAATTTTCCGGAAGACGCTGAATTCGGAAGTCTGCTGCGCCAATCGCCGATCGTTGTTCATCTTCGTCGAGCCACTTGAGAAAGCGAATCGACGTCGACGACTGACGGTTTTTCTTGGTGATAATCGCAACGAGTCCATCTCCTGAGTCCACCCAGCGCTTTGGCGATTCAATGGACAACATGTCACTTTCAGATCGTTGGTCACCGTTTGACTTTGGCCAACCAATGCCTGATGTTGCTCGTCCCTCAAGCGTTCGGTGCCAAGCAACGCTGGGTGGTTCATGCGTTCGCTCGTCAACCGGTCCCAGGCGATCGCGAAGCTGGCTGGCCGCATGGATAAGCCAGGACTCATTTAATCGAGATTGGCAATTGTTCCTCTGAAAGAGCAAACTGGTATCATCCGGCCGAGGACTGAATTCCACCGCAACGACGAGAAAGCGATCGATAAGCCAGGGGCTGTCTTCAAGATCGGAATCTGACTTTGATTGCGAGTCCGGCAAAGTTTGATTCTGGGAAGCGGCGGCGGCATCGGGCGAACCGTTTGCAACCTGCACCAGCAACGGTACCCCAAGAGAAATCCCCCAAATGCGTTGACCATAGGTCGCGGCTCGTTTCCAAGCCCAAGGCCAATTCATACCCAGCGAAACCGATTTCTCCTGGCTACTTTCCGAATCCGATTGCGTCATTGCTTTCGGCAACGGAACAATATCTCCACGTTCCGCGAGCGTCGCCAACCAACGCGACTCAACGATTATGATATCTGCTTCTGGCAACTCCGACGCCGATAGCGTTTTGGTTGTATAGCTTACTACATCCAAGCGTTGATCCGAAGCAGATTGCCATCGACGCGTGATGGCATCGCCAATCACAACATCTTCCGGGATGAGAATCCGCAATGGAGGACGCTCTGATTCTTGAACAACAGGCAAAGTCTTCGTATTCGAGGGTTTAGGACACCCCGTGAACGTGATAATCCCAAGAAGGGACAATGTAAGTAGTTGGAATGAATGAACTGATCGCATCCGGTCAACTCGAAGTCTTAATTTCGACAAGGCACTAGCCAATTCCTTCTTCCCAGAACCTAGCCGCCCCTTGATGTAAGCGTGCACCAACCTGCGTGATTACTTTCATACACAGATAGTTTGCGCCCCGAGCAGCCGTCTCGGACTGATAGCCGTTGGTCACCCCATACAAAAAGGCCCCCGCAAACATATCGCCGGCACCTGTCAAATCCTTCGGCTTGCATGAAAAGGCTGGTACATGGCATGTTTGATCTTCGAAACAAACATAGGCGCCGTTTGGGCCATCGGTCACGACCGAATTGGGAACCATGCTCCGAATCGCCTTGAAGGCTTCGTCGCTTGACTTGGTTCCTGTTACGGCCATGGCCTCCGGAGCGTTACAAAAGAGGAGATCGCTTTGACTCAAAGCTTCTCGGAACGCATCGCCGAAGACTTCAGGGATGAAGGCATCGGAACACGTCAACGCAACTTTCGTCCCTTCGGCTTTGGCGATTCGAATGGCTTCGCGGATCGCAAGCTGACCCGTGGCTGGATTCGCAAAAACATAACCTTCGATGAAGAGCCATTTCGAGCGTCCAATCCGATCGGCGTCGACATGCCGAGCGGCGAGTTCGCTCGACACAGCCAAGCACGTTCGCATCGTTCGTTCGGCATCCGGCGTAATCAGAGCAATACACGTTCCGGTTGTTTCGCCGACCAAGATGGGATTGCCGATGTCGATCTTCAAATCTTCGAATTCGTCGGCATAGTGCATCCCGTAACGATCATCGCCAACGCATCCGATAAACGCTCCCGCCCCACCTAGCTGAGACAATCCGATAATCGAATTCGCCACCGAACCACCACTCACAAGCCGAAGGTCGCGGTTCGTGTTGTGAAATCGTTCGAGGAGTTGCTTTTGTTCCACATGATCGACTAGTCGCATCGTTCCACGCTCGAAACCCAATGATGCAAATTCCGCATCGTCGACCTCCAAGAAAATATCAACAATCGCATTTCCTAGCCCACAAACGTCAAAATCTTTCATAGCAACCTTACACTCTTGGCAAAAAATCGAATTTCCGGCAAGCATTATGGTTTACGAGTGCCAGATCTCCTAGCCCGGCGATAAATGTCCGCTGCGATGGTGTGAGACACTCCGAACTTGCTCATAGTGCGGCTATACTGAAGGTCTTTCGTTTTCTTGCCTTGTTGACCGATCGTCAGACTATTCATGTGGGATTGTATTATTGTTGGAGGCGGTGCGGCCGGGCTTTGGGCGGGCGGGACGGCAGCAGCCCGCGGGCGGAAGACCCTGATTCTCGAAAAGAATAACAAGGCAGGGGTCAAAATTTTGATGTCCGGCGGGACTCGCTGCAATATTACCCATCATTGCTCGTCGCGAGAAATTGCCGAAGCCTTTGGAACCAACGGACGATTTCTTCTTTCACCGTTGAGTCGCCTAGCGCCGGACGAAGTTCGACGCCAGTTTGCCGCCCTCGGCGTTGAGTCCAAGGTCGAAGAAACCGGCAAGGTATTTCCAGTCAGCGATCGTGCGCTCGATGTCCGAGATGCGCTCGTCAAGCGTTTGAGCGATGCTGGCGCAGAACTACGCACCGGCGTGGGAGTCCAATCGATCGAGCGACTTGACGATAACGCCGGATTTCGAGTGGTTGCTCCCAATCTTGATCTCCAAACGAAAACATTGTTAATTACGACCGGCGGCTTGAGCTATTCCGGTTGCGGTACGACCGGCGATGGCTACGGCTGGTTAAAGAAGCTTGGGCATACGATAACGCGATTGCGTCCCGGCCTGGCCCCAGTTTTATCGTCGGCCTCTTGGATTCATGAACTCAGCGGAATCACGCTTGACGATGTCGCGGTTACGGCACTACCCACAGGCACTCTGCCAGGTAAAAAAGATATCGCATCGTTTCGATCACGGACTGGATTTCTTTGGACCCATTTTGGATTTAGTGGGCCGGCTGCCATGAACGTGTCGAAGCATTTTGAAGAGCTTGCCAGTTACCAACAAGCTTGTCTGCAACTCGATCTGCTTCCCGATGTACAACTTGCCGATTGCCAAAACTGGTTGGATCAATCTTCGCTAGGAACACACGCACAGCGGCAAATCGGCACCGTCTTGTACGAACGGATTCCGAAGCGTCTGGTAGCGAGCCTGCTTCAGAATGCCGGGGTGGCGGGGGAAACTCGAATGGCCGAACTTTCCAAAAAGCACCGTGCCAGCATCGTTGATCGCCTCAAAGGCTGGAAGTTGCCGGTGTCAGGTACGCGAGGTTATCCTAAAGCGGAAGTCACCTCAGGCGGTGCTGACCTCAAAGAAGTGGATGCGCAAACAATGCAAAGCCGCCTCGTTCCGGGACTATTTCTGGCTGGTGAGATCCTCGACCTCGACGGGCCAATCGGCGGCTATAATTTCCAATCCGCTTGGAGCACCGGTCATACTGCCGGGCTCTCGATGTAACTACTTCAATGAGATGAAAACATGCTGCGATGGAGTCCTGTCTTATTTTTTGTCTTAACACTTACCGCATTGGATCAAAGGACACGGATGAACGCTCAGGAAAAAGTGCCCGAAACGACCGACGATAAATATCTTTGGTTGGAAGACGTGACTGGCGATAAAGCGCTCGAGTGGGTTCGGGCCGAGAATGCGATAACGCAATCGAAACTCGAAGCCGACTCGGCATTCGAAACACTGCGCTCGGATTTGCTCGCCATTCTTGATTCAGACGCTCGCATTCCGATGGTTAGCAAGCACGGAGAATTCTATTACAACTTTTGGCGTGATAAGAAGAATGAACGAGGATTGTGGCGACGCACGACACTCGCCGAGTATCAAAAGCCCGAACCGAAGTGGGAGATTCTGTTGGATCTCGACGAGCTTGGTAAAGCCGAGAATGAGAATTGGGTTTGGAAGAGCGCAAGTTTGCTGCGACCCGATTACACGCGAGTACTGATCAATCTTTCACGCGGCGGGGCAGATGCGACCGTCACACGTGAGTTTGATTTAGGTTCGAAGCAGTTTGTTACTGATGGTTTTTCTCGCCCTGAATCGAAGGGGAGCGTCGGCTGGATCGATCGCGACCATGTATTCGTACAAACGAACTTTGGCGAAGGCTCCATGACGTCTTCTGGCTATCCTCGCATTGCAAAACGCTGGAAGCGTGGAACGCCATTGGAATCGGCTAAGTCGGTCTATGAAGGGGTCCACGAAGATCTCGCCATTGGAGCCATGCACGATGATGCTCCCGGCTTCGAACGTAACTTTGTAAGTCGGAATATTGCGTTCTATAACGACGAACTCTATCTCCTGAGCGACGACGGAAAACAAACCAAGATTGATGCACCAAACAGTGCGAACAAGTCGGTCTTCCATGACTACTTCGCGTTGGAATTGCGTGACCCGTGGGAAGTCGGCGGAAAGACTTACTCGGCTGGCTCCTTGCTTATTGCAAACTTCAACGATTTCTTGTCAGGGAATGGCCGTTTCGATGTTGTCTTTGAGCCAAGTGATACAACGGCCCTATCAAGTTACATCTTCACAAAAGACTACCTTGTTCTGAACGTACTCGAAGACGTTAAGAATCGATTGTATGTTTTGAAGAAGGTCGGTAGCACTTGGAATCGTGAACCGCTCGTCGGTGCGCCCGATTTCGGGACCGTCGATATCGCGGCTATCGATCCGGATGAATCGAACGAATACTTTTTGACGACTTCCGACTACCTCACGCCGACAAGCTTGATGATGGGAACGATCGGCAAGAAGCCGACGGTGCTAAAACAACTACCAGCCCTTTACAAGGCGGATGGGTTGAAGATCGAACAGCATTTTGCCACGAGCGCTGATGGAACGCGTATCCCGTACTTCATGGTCTCGAGAAAAGATCTCGTTTTGGATGGCAACAACGCTACTTTATTGTATGGCTATGGTGGATTCGAGATTTCATTGCAGCCAATCTATAACGCGAGTGTTGGTCGTGCTTGGACGAGCCAAGGCGGCGTTTATGTCGTGGCAAACATTCGTGGTGGTGGCGAATATGGTCCGCGTTGGCACCAAGCAGCGCTCAAAGCCAATCGTTTGCGAGCGTACGAAGATTTCGCCGCGGTTGCCAAGGACTTGATGACTCGTAAAGTAACTTCTACAGAAAAGCTTGGGATTCAAGGAGGTTCGAACGGCGGCCTTTTGATGGGGAACATGGTTACGCTCTACCCGGACCTCTTCAAAGCGGTTGTTTGCCAAGTCCCCCTCTTGGATATGAAACGGTACAACAAACTCCTTGCAGGTGCATCGTGGATGGCAGAGTATGGAAATCCCGATGATCCTCAACAATGGGAATTCATCCAAACCTATTCGCCGTACCAAAAAGTCGGACAGGATAAAAAATATCCAACGGTCTTATTTACAACCTCCACCCGCGATGATCGAGTCCATCCGGGTCATGCTCGAAAGATGATGGCCAAGATGAAAGAAATGAGTCACTCGGTGCTTTACTATGAAAACATCGAAGGGGGTCATGGTGGTGCAGCCAATAATAAACAGAGTGCGTACATGCAAACGCTATCCTATACGTTCTTGAAGCAACAGCTTATGGGTGGGAAATGATGAGCCGCAATTGATCAGAATCCAACCGATCTCCATTAGACCTTGGGTCGTCGTTGGCGAAAGAGAAGTGGGTTATCGAGAGTCGTGGCAACGTTTCTCCGCGAGACAATTCTTGTATGCAGGGCAAATGTACGGCCCTCACCCCCGACCCCTCTCCCATAAGAATGGGCGAGGGGAGGAAATACTCCTAGTGGGGAAACGATCGAAAGAAAATCTATTTTAGCAATGCCAACATCGCATCAATGGCCGAGTCGGTGCCGACGCTGATGCGGAGTCCATCGCTCCAATTCGGGTAGTTCATGTAGCGAACAAGAATGCCGTTGGATTTAAGCTGCTGATAGAGTTCTTGGGATGATCGGGTTGGATGTTTGGCCCAAACAAAATTGGCATGAGACGGGATGACTTCGAAACCGAGTTTGCGCAACTCAACCGTCATCCGTTCTCGCGTCTGATTGCATTGTGCGACGTTTTCTTTAAGCCATCGTTGATCGTCAATGGCAGCTGTCGCACCGGCGATGGAAAGTCCGTCGTTGTTGTAGCTATCTTTGACCTTGCGCAGCATGGCAATCATGTCGGGATGGGCTACCAAAAAGCCAAAGCGCAAACCGGCCAGCGCATATGATTTGCTCAGCGTTCGCGAGACCATGATATTGGGATACTTAGCAGGCAAGTCAACGCAATGGAAAGGAGCAAAATCGACGTAAGCTTCATCGACTAGCAACGGGCAGGGTAACTTCGCCGCGAGTTCGATAATCTGTTCGCGAGATACGAGCGTTCCCGTTGGGCTGTTCGGATTGGGGAGATAGACTAACTTCAAATCGGGTGTCGATCGCAAGAAACCCTCGCTCAACGACCAGTCCGCATCGAACGGCACTTCCTCAAAGCGAGCTCCTTGAAGTTCGGCAAGTGTGCGATAAAGGATGTAGCTTGGGTAGGGCAAGCGAATGAGGCTGTTCGATGGAACAAATGCGCGGGTAATGATGGTCAGGATATCGTCGCTACCATTGCCGCAGAGTATCTGATCGGGATGAACCTCGAGGACTTCGGCAGCGCGAACGCGAAAAGCGGTCGCCAAGGGATCAGGATAGCGTTCGAGCCGAGTCGCAGCTTGTTGAATGGCGATCTGAACGCTCGGTGATGGCGGATAAGGATTCTCGTTCGTATTGAGCTTGATCGTTTTCCCCGCGAGCGGTTGTTCGCCAGGGACATAGGGCTTCATCGCAATGATGTCGTTACGGAAATAGCGGTTTAGATTGTTTGTCATGAGCGAATCCTTGATACCAGACGGTCCTCAAACGGTGATTTCCGCTAAAATGCTTGAGCGCAGATTGTTGCAAGTCTGACCGAGGCTCAGCCCTCACCCCCGGCCTCTCTCCCATAAGAATGGGCGAGGGGAGCAGTTTACAAGACGATTTCGCAGTTTGGATAACACCTTCACGGAATTCCCTTATTCGATCGGCGGATCGAAACACTTTCACGATGAGCGGTCAGTCCTTCGCAGTTGGCAAGGAGCTCGACATCGGGAGCAATGGCCTCCAGTGCTTGTTTGTCGAACTCAATGACACTCGACGATCGCAAAAAATGGTTGCTGCTCAGACCCGATGCCCAACGAGCGGTTCCGCCGGTTGGTAAAACGTGCGATGGGCCAGCGGCATAATCGCCTAGTGCGACTGGCGAATGGGGACCAAGAAAGGTCGCGCCTGCATTTCGCAATCGCGGCAACAATCGACGCGGGTTTTCGATACAGACGTGAAGATGTTCTGTCGCGAATCGATCTGTTAGCTCACAAGCTTCCTGTTCATCGCGAACCAAGATCATGGCTCCGTAAGCTTCGAGTGCTTCGATGGTCAATTCAGCCCGTTCCAGTTTATCGACTTGCTGGCAAAGCGATTGATGGATGCAATCGAGGACGGATGCATCCCAACTAATGACAATGCTTGAACCAGGTGAGTGTTCGGCTTGGGCAAGCATATCGGCCGCAGCGTAGTCAGGGGGCGTGGTGTGATCTGCGAGGACAATCACTTCACTCGGGCCGGCAATCGAATCAATATCAACGTGCCCAAAAACGTGTCGTTTCGCGAGAGCTACAAACAGGCTACCCGGTCCGACGATCTTGTCGACACCACGAATTTCCGGGATTCCATACGCAAGGGTTGCGACAGCCTGAGCACCGCCGATGGCATAAATTTCGTGAATGCCGAGTTCATGACAGACGGCAAGAATGTCCGGGTTGTAGGCGCCGAAGCGAGTCGGTGGCGCGACCACAGCGATCTCTTGAACGCCAGCCGCTTGAGCAGGGACGACCGTCATCAAAACAGTCGATGGATACGCGGCAGCACCACCTGGGACGCAAACTCCGACGCGATTGAGCGGAAGGTAACGTTGCTCCAACGTAACACCCGGCGATGGATTCAGAGTAACGGTTCGGTGGAGAATCGCATGTTGAAAAGAATGAATCCGATCGCGTATGCGTCGAACGGTTTCTAAAAAGCGTGGATTGGCTTCAGCGTGGGCTTTGGCGATGGCTGCGAGTGGAACCCTCAATTGATCGGCCGTACATCGAGAACCGTCAAGCTGTTCGCAGTAGTGCAGAAGGGCCTCGGTGCCTCGAAGCTTGACGTCTTCACATATGCGAATGACGACTTGTTCCGGCGATAGGGCTTCGCCAAAAACTCGGAGGGTCAACTCACGACCGCGCTGGCTTACTACATTGCCCGAGGGGCTAAGCCGTTGTCGCAATGATTCGAGCTGAGTCTCAAAAAGTGGCGACGCAGCGTCGAGACGGGCGATGGCGATCTCGGACATTCAACTATCCAACGGACGACAATTGTTCTTCAGTAAATTCCACATTCGTCGAAACAGATTGAACATCGTCGTGATCATCGAGGAGGTCTAAAAGCTTCATTACGGATTTAGCCATATCGTTATCAACGTTGACCGTACTGCTAGGGACACGCGAGATGGCTTTATGTTCGGTCGCAATCTGTGCAGCTTCTAAAGCTTCCACCAAACCGAGGTAACCTTCTGGCCGGCAACTAACTTCGAATTGTTCACCTTGTTCGGTAATATCGTCGGCGCCATTCTCCAGCGCCACTTCCATCAGCCTTTCGAGAT
>JANOAI010000331.1:0-10916 GCA_031411055.1 Pirellulaceae bacterium | reverse complement strand
GAGGGTCGATGGCGAGGTACGAGCCAGCGGGGAGGGTGAGATTTCGAATGTTTCGTGACCATATTCCCTCCCCTCGTCGTCGTTCCTCCTCCTCGACCCTCCCAAAAGGGAGGGTGAAGTTAGGAAAGTAGATGGCATTGGACTAACGCCGTTCGGCTGATTCAAAGTGACGCTGATTCAAAGTGATGCTGTCCAGTTAAACAACGATATCCTTGACGACGTTGCCGGAGACATCCGTTAGTCGGAAGTCACGACCACCGTAGTTATAAGTTAATCGCTCGTGATCAAAACCAAGCAAGTGAAGGATGGTGGCGTGCCAATCGTGGAGATGGACTGGATTGTCGACCGCTTCGTAACCGAACTCGTCCGTTGCCCCGTAGGCAAATCCAGCTTTTACACCACCTCCCGCCATCCAGATCGTGTAGCCTTTGTTGTTATGATCGCGACCGGTAATGCTCTGCCCGTAAGGCGTTCGTCCGAATTCGCCAGCCCAAATGACCAATGTGTCATCGAGTAAGCCACGTTGTTTTAGGTCGGTTAATAGGGCAGCGATTGGCTGATCGGTCGCTAAACAACTTTTAGGTAAGACGTCCTTAAGCAAGAAGTGATGATCCCACGTGGTGGGTGCGGTAATCTCGATAAATCGAACGCCGGCCTCTGCCATACGGCGTGCGAGCAAACATTGTCGACCAAACGCGTCGGTAGGAAGTCCGGAGCCGATTCCGTACAATTCTTGGGTCGCATCCGATTCACCAGACAAGTCCAGTAGCTTGGGAACCTCGTCCTGCATGCGAAAGGCGAGTTCAAATGATTCAATCGCGCCTTCAATTTCCGGCTGATAGATCTCCTGCTCGAGTTTGTGTGCGTTAAGTTGTTGCACAAAGTCCAGTTGGGCTCGCTGCTGCTCACGAGTAATATGCTTGTTGTCAATATTCTTAAAGGGTGGACTAGAATCGAATTCCTTGCCAAGGATGGCGGCGTAAAATGCCGGGATCTGCTGACGTCCCAGTTTCGTTCCCTGACAGATGGTTGGCAAGAATCCAGAACCATAGTTGCGCGCGCCACCGTTGTCCGAGGGTGGATTCAAGGTGATAAAACCAGGTAGATTGGAGTTTTCCGAACCGAGTCCATACAACGTCCAAGCTCCAAGTGATGGCCTAACGAATTGAAAACTACCGGTGTGCATTTGCAGGAAGGCTTGCGAATGATTCGGCAAATCGGTGTTCATGCTATGAATCATACAAAGCTTGTCGGTATGCTCGGCGAGTTTCGGAAAGAGCTCCGAAATCCAAAGGCCCGATTCGCCATGCTGAGAGAACAGGAACGGGGAACCGAGCAGTGTTGCACCACCACGGTCTTTCCCGATCTCCGTCTTTTGACCCGACCGAGCATTCAAAATCGGTTTATAATCAAAGAGATCGACATGCGACGGTCCCCCATTCATACATAGAAAAATGACCCGCTTTGCGCGCGCCGGAAAATGGGGACCAAGGGTTCGAGCCTGAGAATCCAAAGCGTAGTTGGCGTTATTCGCTAACGCCGAGAATGCAAGATAGCCAAAGCCACTCGCAACGGATCGCAAAGCATGCCGTCGAGAAAAATAGCTGCGTTCGTAATGTGGGCTTTTTGTATTGACCATTCTCAATTCAGCCTTTGTGACAGATAGGATCTTTCGTTCGATATTTTCGTGCACAGTGGAAAATGCGCCTAAAGGCTGTACTCCAACGAGGTTGCGAGAAGCTCTCGAGTCCAATTTGGCTATTTCCAGTTAATCAACGTTACGAAATTCAGCCGATGCGAATAGTGCTTGGCAAAAGCGAGCGAGGATGTTCTCGTCATCGCCCTTCTTTTCCGTGGCTTGCAACTCTTTCTCCAAATATTCATTCGATAGCTTTGACTCAGTACTTTTCGGAACACGACCGAAACATTTTTGAAAAGCGATCTCGATAAATTGAGCGTTGCGATGGAGACGGTCGTTATCTTGCGTCTTTTTATCACTGTTGACTTCGTTCAAAATCGATTTGGCGAGTGCTGTCGAGCGAGCGAGGATGAAATCGCTATTCATCAAATAGAGCGATTGCACAGGGACGTTCGTCGACTCGCGAGCTCCGGTAACGAGACTCGGTTCGGCGAAATCGAACATCGCCAGCGCGTCCGGCAATCGATCACGAATCACGGGTAAATATACGGAACGGTTCACCGATCCATCCAAGTCATGGGGAATACGGTCGTCTAATCCGATCAAAGAGATCGGTCGATCGCCGATCGTGTTTGCGACGAGCGACCCCAAAGGTCGACGTGTGTCGAGTTCGCCTGACGCAGCCAACATGGCATCGCGTATAACTTCGGCATCCAGTCGCCGCTTCGAAGCACGCCAATGAAGGCGATTATCGGGGTCCAGCTCGAAGTATGTTCGATTGAATGCCGACGACTGGCGATAGACTCGCGATAAAACGATCTGCTTTATCAATCGCTTGATCGACCAAGCGTCATCGGTCAATTGAGTCGCGAGATGGTCGAGAAGTTCAGGATGGCTCGGCGGCTGTCCAGTACTACCAAAGTCATCGACGGTAGAAACCAAGCCGACTCCCATCAGGTGATGCCAAACACGGTTCGCAATGACACGGGCCGTAAGCGGATGACTTGAATTTGTCAGCCATTGCGCGAGTTGGAGACGACCGCTTTGATTCGAATCAATGGAAAATTCAGTTGCGGACGGAATCGGCTGTGGCAACCGTCGCGGGACAGGCTGGGTCGGTTGCGTGATATCACCACGCTCAAGCAGCGTTGCATCGACCATCTTCGGAGCTTCAAGAACTCCCATCGTCAGCGGTAGGGCTTTCCCATTCTCGTCGACTTGTTCAAGTTGGCCTTCAATACCTCCGGAGCTCCAGAAGATCCTCAGTGCATCACGCAGCGTGAAGATCTCGCTTGCGTCTCGTCCCTCCTTTATCGCTTTCGCAACCGCTGCCATTCCGTCTTCTTGTTCCTTTTTCAGCCCGGCCAACTGCGATTTGAGTTCACCCACCCGTTTCGCCGGAATCGATTTTTGAAGGATGGGTTGGTTGGCATGGAGCGGTAGGTGAAGCGGATCTCCGCCCATACGATTGGCTGGACTGACGTAGGTGCCGAAATAGGTGGTCGTGCTTGAAAAGATACCGGCCAAGCCGTAGTAATCTTCCATCGTGTAGGGATCTGCCTTGTGATCGTGGCAACGAGCACAAGCGATTGAATGCGCCATGACCGCCCGACTCACGGTATCAATTTGTTCATCGATCAGATCCGCAGCGAATTGGACTGGGTTACCTTCATCGAGGTTCTTCGGCCCCAAGGCTAAGAAGCCGGTCGCATTCAATAGCCTTGCTCGTTCGGCATCGTTTTCATACGGTAACAAGTCGCCAGCGATCTGTTCGACAAGAAACCGATCGAATGGAACGTCATGATTGAAGCAATCAATGACATAATCGCGATATCGCCAAGCATAAGGAAAGGATATGTTCGCTTCCTTCCCACTCGACTCGGCAAATCGAGCGACATCAAGCCAATGTCGCCCCCATCGTTCACCGAATGACTCACTCGCGATGAGCCGATCCACTTCATTGCTTAGCACATCGTTGAGATTCTCCGAAGCCAGTCGTTTCAAAAAGCGATCAACATCGTTCGGTGTTGGCGGTAACCCGACCAAATCAAAATGAACTCGACGGAGTAACGTTGCCGGGGACGAATCCTCGGATGGCGACATGTCGGCAGATTGAAGCCTTTTAAAAATGAATCGATCGATATCGGATATTGACCAATCATCGTTCAGCGATTTGGGGACAGTCGGTCGTTGAGGAGCTCGAAGTGACCAAAGCTGAGGGTCAGATTCTTGCGACGCAGCTTGCTCGGCGAACAACGACAGGCTTACACAAAGTAGAACAACGCATAGGCTCTGGTTAAACAAACCATGAGCAAAGAAATCGGCTCGAATAGTCAACAATCGCATAGAATTCCTCCGCACGGACTTTTATTGTACCAAATGTGAAGTCAAAATGCGTGGTTCTCGCCTTAGCAACTCAAGCTTGCAACGTTAATCATGAAAACCTCGACCTTCGAGAATGTGCGGGATACACTTTTCAATTCTTGAGAGTCGAGTTTGGGATTGTTTGGCTGCAGAAAAATGGAGTAGGTATCCTCGCTGGCGTCCCGGAGTGAGGGCTTTAAATGCCGCTTGCAATGCCGGCAGTTCATCAAATTTGCGTTGAAGCTCGTCCAGGATGACGAGTTGTGTCTTAGCTTTGAAGTCGACTTTCAAGCCATTTTTTTCAACTTCAATGGCTTCGTGAAGGTACTCCTTGAGGATAGATTCCATCTCCACGATTTCACGAACACTGGTGAATCGAATGAGACGCGCCGATTGAGTATTCTCGCCGGGTTTGTCGAGAATACCTTTTGCATCTTTTAGCAAGGCTCCTTTGAAAAAGCTGAGCGCGCAGTATTCTTTCAAGGCACTTACGATTGCGACGTTGGCTTTCTCAAAGGTGTAACAAGGGACTCCCCACTTCAGGTCTTCCGTCAGACCGCAGCCGAGGACAATTGTTCTCAATTTCTTCAGTTCCTTCTGCCAGTCATGGACTTTGCATTCGGGGGTCCCGCCTAGCGGGCAACGTCCGCAACCTTCCTTGAGATAGATGTCAATCTTGGCATTTCTAATAGTCATGATTTCGCGTCCTCATTGAATTTCCTGACTAAGTTTGAACCGATGTCCAACCTTGGCAACGAACTCGTTTGGGTCCATCCAAGCTGACAATCCAAAGCTGGTGGCTAGAGCATTTTCGTGAACGACGTAGGCTTGGAAAACGGTGTCAGGTACCAAAAGCCGGAACGGCCGTTCGGGTGCTTTGCACTTTTGGTACCTGACCCCGTTTTCCGAATGGCTATAGGAAAAATGAAAATGCTCTAGTGCCTCCCAAACTTCGACTTGCGCATGAGGCAACAGCAGTTCTCGGCGAATGCTTGGCGTCATTTCTTCTTTCCTTTCGCAAGATGTTTTTGAAGCTTTTGCAGGTGATGATCCCAGAACTGGTCATACGTCCGAATCCATTCACGCACCAACGTTAAGTTGGCAGGTTCGAGATGATAACGCCGCTCTCTGCCAAACCGCTGTTCGGTTACCAGTCCAGCATCCAGCAAAACTCGAAGATGCTGCGAAACAGCGGGACGGCTCATCTCAAAATGTCCGGCAATCGCGGTTACGGATTGATCGGACACAATGAGAAGATCTAACATTCGGCGGCGTGCGGGATGGCCAATCGCCGCGAACACATCTGTTTTCGATTCTGGAGCTGCTACCATGCCTCCATTATGCGTAAGCAGTCGCTTACCTGTCAAGAGTGTAACTCGACGCGTACTCCTTCCAATCCTTCAAGCTGCCTATAACCTTGGCTTCCGTGGGCTTTCGATTCGAAACCGCTTTGGATCGGGCAGGGTACGCGAACGCCGATTATTCGTGAGTTCAGATTGAATGAACGAATTTACCTCGATTGCTGACGACGGGCGATCATCCAATGCCATCGACTTTAGCGGTGCGGCGCGAGCCGCCCGGTTCTTGGGTGGCCGTATAACCAAGCAAAATACGAAATACACCGGACAGCTTGCGCTGTTCCGCTACAAAAGTAGATGGCATTGGTCGATCATCCACGGAAAGCGCTTTCAAGACCGCGAAGTGTTCCACTGCTGCCAGCGAAAGAGTCTGCTTCGATCCCTAGATTTTGTAGGATGCTCACGAATAGCATTGCCAAGGGCGTGTTGTTGGTTTCATCGAAGCGAAGATGCAATCCATGTCGAAAGCGACTTCCTGCAAGAATCAGCGGTAGATTTTGATTGCTGTGCGAATTCGCATTGCCGAGGCAACTTCCATAAAGCACCTGCGTGTGATCAAGGAGCGAACCGCCTGTTTCTTGGACACTACGAAAAGCAGTGAGCAGTTGGCCAAACGCGGCGAGCTGTGCTTCTTCGATCTTGCGTAGTTCGGCGATCTTATCCGGCTCATTTCCATGATGAGTCAGTCCATGTGTTTCGCTTTTTACGCCGGGGACGTGCGGGACGACAGAAAACGTGCTTAGCGTTAAAGTCACAACCCGCGTGCTGTCCGTTTGTAATGCTAGGCGAATCAGATCAAACATCAGCTTCGACTTAGCGATGACCTCGTTCGCATCGGCGATGTCATTCGGCTGTGCGTAGTCAACTTTGGGTTTCGGACGTTTTTGCCATTCAATGTTCCGCTCAAGACGCCCCTCGAGTTCGCGAACACTTTGGAAATATTGTTCGAGCCGAGCGCGATCCTCCGGCGAGTTACTCTTCTCAGTTTGCTTCGCCTTGTCCAAGACCAAGTCGAGCACGCTACCGCCGGCTTCAATGCGACGCATCGTCGCCGCTCTCTCTTCTTTTGTTCCATCAACGAATAGTCGCTGGTATAGCTTCTCAGCACTTGTCTCCGACGGCAACAGAACACCCGATCGCGTAACGGCAATCGAGTCGGCATAGTGTTCGCCTTGACGCACCGAAACCGCCAGCGATGGAAAACGCGTATTGAGGCCAATCTTCTCGGCTGCGAACTGATCGAGCGAGATGCGGTTGCGAAAGGTTGGTTGTCCAGGATGCGGGGCACCTGTCAAGAAGCATTGGCCAGCGTGATGATTGCCATCGACACTCGGATGTGACAGACCGGCGAACGTAGTGAAGTAATCGCGATGTTCTGAGATCAGATCCAAATACGGACTTGTTTGCTCACCAAGTTTCGGAAAGAAGAACTGCGGCATCATGCCGAGTGGGACATGGATCGCCAGCAGGCGTTTCGGTGGCGCAACTTCTGACGCGCGACCTATGGCAGGTAGAGCAAGACACGCGCCTGCTGCTCGCAGAAAGAGACGACGGGTTTGGTCAGAAAATGATGGCATGTAAATGGAATGGATCGTTGGAGACGTGATGAAACACGAACGGCCACTACTCAATGAGCGATGGATAACAGCTAGATTGATTTATCAAATAAGTTCAAATAGGAGTACCTATTTTCTTGCCCCCATCTTCGGGCCATTCAAAAGCGAACTCTGTGCCAAAGAATGTATCATCGATCGAAGCCCGTAGTTGGTTGGTTTGGCGGCTTCGACAATACGTCGAATTTCAGCTCGATCAGCATAACGTACATCCGAACCTGAGGCGTAGCGGGAAAGATGGACGACAAAGGCCCGAGCTAGTCTCTCATCATCCTCGGCAAACAAGGCATTAAACTCGGCTGGTCCATTGAACTTTCGCCCATCTCCCAGCTCACCCGAAGCATCGACTTTGGGGCCAAGCTTGTAATTAACACGCCAAGCTGCCTTACCTTTTTCAGGCGGTTCATCTCCTTTTCCATTCGAACGGTAGCGATCTCGAAAACCACCTATCGGATCGAAGGCTTCCAGTGCGAATCCGGCTGGATCGATCTTCGAATGACAAGCTGCGCAGGTTGCATCGGCGCGATGGCGATCAAGCTGCTCTCGAATCGTTGTCGCCCCGCGAGTATCGGGATCGATGGCTGAGATACCGGGCGGGGGTGGCGGTGCCGGATCGTTAAATAGTCGGTCCATTACCCAAACGCCGCGCTTCACTGGCGTGGTCGTTGTCCCATTCGCGGTGAGTTTATGAATGGCAGCTTGTCCGAGAAGACCACCGCGTACGCTGTTCTCAGAAAGAGGTACCTTGCGAACTTCGACACCGGTCACACCGTCGATGCCATAGTGTTCGGCAAGCCGCTGTGTAAGCATCGCAAAACCAGGCTTGAGCAACGATCGGACTGGAAGGTCGTGCTGGATGAGTTCTCGAACAAATGATCGCGTCTCAGAAACCATCGCTTCGTGGAGCAAGAATCGATACTCTGGATAGAGTTGCGGGTCAGGAGTTGTTTCATCGAGGCGACTTAACTCGAGCCACTGATTTGTAAAATCCTCAATGAATCGATCGCTTCGGGAATCAGCCAGCAGTCGATCGACTTCCCTCGTGAGGACATCGGGACGGCGAAGCAAGCCATCGCGAGCCTTCGCCAACAATTCCTCGTCGGGCGCTCCATTCCAAAGCCAATACGATAATCGCGAAGCAAAAGTGAAATTGGATCCATTTTCTGCATCGGCAGGCATCAGCAAGAATTCAGGAGATGTAAGAATCGCCACATAAACTCGTCTCATCGCATCCTCAAAACAGTCCTTCGCGGCGAGTCGCGACATGAGCAGTTTGAAATAGGGTTCCATCTCGTCGCTCGATATATCACGTCGAAATGCTTTCGGCATGAACGCAGCCAGTAGGTTCCCTGCATCTTCCAAAGGGCGATCCGATTGGACTGTTTCCAACGGCGGTTTTCGCTCGTCAGGTGGAATATCCGTGTAATAGTTCGGAAGATAACCACCGATGCCGCGGACTTCGTCTCTACGCGGCGGGATCGCGTCTGTTCCTTTCGGGAAAGGCTTGATAGGCAAATTACCAAATAGATTTTTGTGACTCTCGGGCGGCCATGTCGCGTTGATCGGCCCTTCGATTTCGAACCAGTCCAACGCCACCCCCGGACCGACATGTTTTGCAGCTCGTCCGGCGATCTGACCAATGCGCAAGCCATTCCATGGGATAGAAACAGGATCGAAGACGATACTTTCATGAGCCTCCAACCACTCGGTAATTTCTACTTCGTTCGATTGCATCGATGGAGCGGTGAACACTCGAAGCAAGCGCCCTCCCTCTTGTTGCTTCCCTTCTTCGTGTGCTCGTAGCACGGCCGCTTGAGGCGAGGCACACGCTTCAGGCTGGCCTTGATTCCAATGGAATCCCCAAAGCGAAAGATACATCCGATATTCTCCGGTATAGATCGGCGATACATTCAACGCCGCTTCATAACCAGCGAGATTCGGATTGAGCAATCCGACGGCGCTTTGACTGTTCGCTGCTTTGATCGCATCTAGCAATTTCTTTCGTTCCGCCAAATCGGGCCCTTCGTGACCGACATGGCCCTTCTTCTCCTCGAAGCCGCCTCGGACCGGGAGTGCCGGATCGGGTTGTTTATCTTTCAGCAATACATACTGACCGTGATGTAAATTAAACGCGAACTTGAACAAACTCGCCGGATAGATGCGTTTCCGAAAAACAGGGGGTGGAGTACTGCGTGTTGCGATCGCTGCATCGAGAGCTTTTTCGATTGCTTCCTCGTAGGCCGCTAGATGCCCAGGCGAAATATCGAGTCCGCTTGCGATCTTGTCGTACCCAGCCACACGACCGTCGGCTGGCAAGATCGGTTTGATATCGAGCCGTGGCAAGGCGAGCAAATCTTTGAGAGTGTTTTCAAACTCTGTTCGCGCCAACCTTCGCAGTCGAATTCGGCCCGAATCCTTCCGTGCACTCAACTCGAAGTTGACTAACCGCTTGTCGAGCTCTTCGGTGAATGCGCGACGATCGTTCGATGATGGTTGTGTTGCGTCTTTGGGAGGCATCTCATGGCGATCAATTGCATCGTAAACTTTAACCCAAGTAGCGAATGACTCTTCATCGATTGGCTGCCGCAAGCTCGATAAATCCAGGCCACCCGACTTGGTCGTTGTGTCATGGCATTCGTAGCAATGCAGCTCGATGAAGTGCGTTGCGTCAGCCAAAACTTCAGTCGCTCTGAAAATCCAAAACAACGAAATCAGAAAAGCAGAGAACAACTTCATGTTCGCAGACCCATTCTGAGGGATCCTAATTCTGTTGACTGATTCGTTCGACGGTTCAGCAACCATTGGCTAAGGTTTAATTGGCTTGGAAGCGGGAATGACGATTGAACCGCCGAGGCCATTGCCTTTCAAAGTACCATCGACGAGTGGCTTCAAGCGTTCAGCATAAATCGCGTAACCTTCCGATGAGAGATGGATATTGTCCGGCGTGAAAAGTTGTTTTTTGATCGTGCCGTCTGTATTGAGAAATACGTTTGTCAGATCGAGGACTTTGACCTTGGGATCGCCATCGAGCTTCAAGGGATCAAGAGCGGCGATCGTCAGCTTGATATCTTCATAGAATTTGTTTCCCGGAGCATGGCACGGTAGTAACTTAGTCACGACAACGTCTGCTTTCGGAAATTTTTCGCGAAGATTGGCAAGACACATCTGCACCCCTTTCGCGGCGGCTTCAACGCCAGTCTCGGGAGTAAAAAACATATTGTTGTTACCGATCATCAAAACAATCAGACGCGGGTCCAAACCTTCCACGCCGCCATGATCGATTCGCCACAAAACGTTTTGTGCTTTGTCGCCGCCGATTCCGATGTTAATCGTCTTGTAGCTGGCAAAGTGCTTTTTCCAGGCGTCGTTTAAAACTCCCTTGTCGAGCGGACTGCCCCACTGCTGCGTGATACTGTCGCCGACCAGCAACACATCGCATGGACCAGGATTTGCTTTCACGAAGTCAACGAGTTTTTCATGCGTAGCCAACCACGACGTGCCGCCCCAGAATCCTGCGCTCGGCACCACTGGCCAAAGCTGCGGCAAGTGCTTGTTCGATTCGCGTCCCGGACGACGATCGTGTTCGGCTTTTTCGACAACGTACGATCGCTCTTCAGCGGTAAGAGGCCAGCCAGTTGTTTGCGGCTCCATCTTCCCATCGTTGTAAGGGACATACGGATAGTCGATGGCCCAACAGGAACCTGAATGAATCGAAGTGAGCACTATGACATTTGCGATAAGCAGTTGGAATCGTTTATTGTTCATTTACGTAGATTTTTCCGATACGAGTTGTAAATTTTAGGCAGGGCAATCGCACAACGAACCCTTAAAAAGCTGCGATGAGACGGTCAAACGCTTGGTCGTCCCATCCGCAACGTTTGCGTTTGCCTCGGATTGTATCTTTGATGGTAGTGTCCCGTTGTAAAACGCTAAGGGCAAGGC
>JANOAI010000330.1:0-9056 GCA_031411055.1 Pirellulaceae bacterium | reverse complement strand
GATGAAAAGACATCCTTCGGAAAGCACCACAGCAGCGCTCGCTTTATTCGGTCTGCTTCGATAGTCGCTGACGGGGCCATCTTGGACTTTACATTCCGATGACAGTTCTTTACCGTCGTGTTCATAAGCCAGACTCCATTAGGGCTGAATCGTTTTCAGTTTGAGAATTGGGGGAGTCTGGCTTATCTCATTTATGCTCATTTGCTTGCAAACCCAATTGTTTCCGCTTTCAAAATCCGCTACGGCGTTGCCCTGCGGGGCTAGGGACGCTAGAAAATCAACGTTCCGGCGGCTTCGCCACCGGCATAGGTTGTTTCGGGCCTTCGGCCCTGCGGAAAGTGTGCAACATCAATGCGTACGCTTCGTGTTATATGGGACCAACGATCCTGTTGTGTTCCGTTTCCAAAAGGAGACTCGCAAATAGATTGCCCGCCACTCGGGATGGTTTATGTGGCATTTTTGTTCGGGTTGTTGATAATATTCGGAGCTGGTCTATTCTCTCATTCATGAACGAAGGCAATACCAATGAGAACGAAATGATCGTGCTGATCCATGGCTTCGGGACTGTACGCATTGTGATGTGGTTACTAGCAAGACGCCTTCGAGCCAGCGGTTTCCGCGTTGTTCAGTGGAATTATCTGTCGTTGTTCAGTCCCATCGAATCGCATGCAAAACGTCTGCATGATTTCCTCGCAGCCCAAAATCTTCGTGAACGACGCTTTCACATCGTGGCCCATAGCATGGGCTCGATTATTACGCGGGCTGCGCTGAATCGCTCACAACTTCCAAGTCTTGGAAGGATTGTTCTGCTTGCGCCACCGAACGCTGGTTCTCCGGTCGCCAGGCTGGCGTCGATGATTGTGGGCTCCCTGGTTACGCCAGCGCGGGAATTGTCGGATCGATCGTCGAGCTACGTAAATCAACTAAAGACTTCAAGCGAGATCGACATTGGGATTATCGCTGCCAGATATGATCTACTAGTCCCTGCCAAGAATACGCACCTGCCAAGTGAAAGGAAGCATGCGATTCTATTTGCGAGCCACAATTCGCTATTGTTTTCTCGTACGGCATGCAACATGACGGTCCAGTTTCTTCGCACTGGAGAGTTCCATCGACCGGCTGATCATGAGAGTATCAAGACTTGGTCGTAATTTCATGCAAGCGAGGGTCTTGCCAATTCTCTTTCTTGAAGTGGCGACCGTAGGTTCCGTAGTCGTGAAAGGCGATCCACTTGGCAAGTCGATACGCCCATGATCGCTCGGGGATTTCCGTGCCAGGAACATATTGCGAGACGCGAGGTTGGATGGCTGCGAGCTCGGCCAATGCCGTTTGCCGTTGTGTCGTGTCGCGTGCGCCATGTTTGGCAGCTAGCTTTTCCAATAGATCAGGGCGTTCCAAGACAACACAACCGCGAGTGTTTTCCGCGACCGTTGTCCGAAAGTCTCGCAAAAATTCACTTTCGTTGAAGACTTCGCGCAACGGACGTTCATCGTGGATCGACTCTTTGGCCAGCTGAATTATGGGGCAAGGTTCGATATCGCCGGCTGGGCCAATGTGATGTGTAAAACCAGTTACTGCTGGACAGAGAGCTTTACCATCGCCATCGTGGTAGGCATCAATCACGATGATGGGTTTGGTGGCTCGTAGATTGACGACAAACTGACGAACTCGGCGAAGCCCTTCGGGATCCAACGCCAATTCAGGCGAGCTATGCGGACCGACTACGCGATAGACATGGAACCAACAATACATCGCTCCCATGTCGATCAGTTGGTCGACCCATGCCTCGTTGAGCAGATCATCAATATTGGTCTTGCAGACGCTCGTGCAGACACCGGTAAGAACTTTATTGTTGAGACAGTTCTGCAAGCCTTCCATGGTCTTGGTTAGGACATTCAACTTGCCGCGACGTTCATCACTAACGATCTCGCTCCCTTCCACACTAATCAGAGGTGTTACATTCCCCATTTTTCGGAGTCGTTTCGCCACTTCGTCGGTGATGAAATGCCCATTCGTGAAGACTTGGAAGTAAACGTCGGGGTGTCCTTCGAGGATATCGAGAAGCTCTTTGTGCATAAAAGGCTCGCCCCCCAGGATCCCAAAAAAAGCGTTACCCATGGCTTTCGCTTCATTGATCATCCGATCCGTGGCCGGTTTGTCGATCTTGGTTTGCTTGCCGGCGACATCGACCCAACACCCTTGGCAACGAAGATTGCAAGTGTTGATGACGGAGATATACAAGAATGGTGGGAAGAATTCGCCCCGTTTGAGACGCCGCTTGTGCTTTATCACAGACCGGAGTCCACGCCAGCCGGCTAGGTATGCTAGCTTCCACAGAAGCCGCTTGTCGGTCTCAAAAGCCAAGCGTTTTGCCATCCGAAAGTACATAGGACGCGTGATTCCCTAACGAAAAGTCGAAAAACGATTTATAATGGAACTCATAGTGAACCTTTTGTAGCATCATACCCTATTCTCATTGAGCCTTGAACGGAAAAACTTCGTGACTGCAACTGAGGCTCTTCGCAATCTCGATGATTGTCTGACGAATCTTGATGATCGAAGCCCCTGTACGACCCTTTATTCGGGGATTTCTTCGTCTAGCCTGTCGTTGCTTCAGACGCTTGACTGGATTCAATCAAAAACCCCGAGGGCGAATACTCGTCCCCGTTCCGAACTTGAATCTGGGGCAGGCGAGCTTACGAAACTATTTGGGAAAGCGGGCGTTTTATCACAACAAATTCGACAATCGCTCAACCAATCGCAGATTCTCCTCCGATCGAGTCCCTGCCCAATTCTTGCCATTGCCGGCTTATTGAACGCTGGGAAGACGAGTTTAGTCGCGGGCTTTCTCTCGAAAAAAGGGCGAGAACGCCTTTTAATTGGCGAGTCGAATTCGCAAGGCACACACCGTTTCATCATTTGGTTGCCGCAGGTATGGCGATCGAATCCGGACCTTTGGGCAAATATCCGTGAGCAGCTTGAAACGATCTTTGAGAACAAACCGGAATATCTATCCGACGATCCGCGGTTAGCGGCAAAGCAATACAACGCGATCGATTCCGAGCGTCCAATTGCGATCGCCTTGGCAACGCCTTTGATTGCGACGGACGAGGCACTCGATCAGTGGAACGTCGGAATCATGGACTGTCCCGATATTCAAACTGGAATCGCTCCAGGTGGATCGCGCGTTTCGGCCGGGAACGCGTGGACGGCCAACGAGACGGTTTTCCAGATGGCCGATACCCGTGAGAGAATTCTCGGTCAGGCGTTGCGAATCGCATCGGCCTTTGTCGTCGTAGCTTCAGCGAATTCACTGCAAGATGAATATGTCGATCGACTATTGGAATCGGCGTCCAAGGCGATGCCTGGACTAAAAAAGATTTTGGCCGTGAATCGAGTACCGCGACGTTATTCAGTTCAAGAAATTGCCCAGGAAGTGCGACACGGTTATGCTTCGCACGATTGTTGGCGTTACTACATGGCTTACCATTTTGACGGGCCGATTGCGCGCGAACGACTTCCAGATATCAATGAAGACGTGTTCAAATCAACAAGTGAGCCCGCCAAGGAGACACTTCCCATTTTCGTTCGAATCGACCATTCCAAGGCGGTACAACCTCCGGCGGCGGTTCCGAGAAGCGACTTTCTCAATTATCTTGGTTCGCAATTGGAGCCCAGCCAACTCAGCCGCGACATCATTCGCGTCACGCTCAAAAATCTGAGACGCCATTGCGATAATGCGATCGAGCAAATTGGCGGTTATTTGGCTTTGGAGGATAAAAGACATTATCGCTTGCAGCGAGTGTTAGCTGAAGCGTGTTTGAGTTTGTCTTATGCTGCTCGAGATTCCGGCACGAGTGCAACCGGTGAGCCGCCTTTACAAGTTTCGCGGGAAATTATTAAACAGGTAGCGGTAAGTTTAGAACGTACTGCTCCTTGGTGGGCAAAACCGGGCCGGAAGATGACTGGTTGGATCGAGAGCGCGAGAAACGCGGCGGGCGGGGTTACTCAGTGGGTCGCCTTACCGAGCTGGATGAGCGATCGGCTAAAAGCATCGACGGATTGGGTTCGTTCAAGGTGGCGCAAAGGCGAAGGTGGAAAAGTCATTTCCTCCCAGGCGTTTTTCGAGTCGGTAGCCATCCACGACCATAATGGCGATCTCATTGTTGACGAAATCGATGACCGAGCGACGTTCTTGCCGAGGCTCAATGCGATCATGGATCGCTTTCAAGCCGAAAGTCGGACGCGGCTCGATGAAAATCAACTGGATGCTTACACTCGCGAAATGTGGAATCGAATGAGTTGGAAGCAACGGATGTGGACAGGCATGGCGCCGGCCGGCATGCTCTTTGCCCCTTTGTTGGCGGTCATGATGTTACCCATGGACTTCGGTGGTTCGGCGGTTTTAGTTTTTGCTTCGATGAAAGAACTGCTCGTCGCCGGAGCCGCCGGTGTTGGAATGGCGATGTTGAATTCGGATCACATGCCGAAAATTGCCGAACACGAGGCAGCTTGGCAGCAACTGAGCGATCTTTATGCGATTACCTGTGACGAGTTTGGCGTGCCTCGAATCGCGAAGGATAATTCCATCCCGCTGCGAATTGGAAGTATCAACAAAGCGCTGGTGCCAAGCCAGTTGCCAGTTCAGCTTGGCACATTGTCCAATCCCGTTACCAGTGTCATGAAACTTGTCCCGGGTTTCGAGGAAGTCATGCACACGGGGTTTTCGAATCTCGATAGAGCTTTAGAGTCAGGAAAATAAATGATGGATTTATCGATCGAATTCGAGCAAGCGACAGATCTTTCACGGCGTATTCTTGAGGCCGCGAATAAATTGTTTTCAGACCAGCCGGTATTGCCACCGATTCAGCATGCCTGCTCGCAATTTGAAACACAGTGCCACGACATTATCCATGGTCGTGGGCTTACCATGCTGACGATCGCTGTGATCGGGGCAAAAGGGCAAGGAAAAACTTGGGTGGTACGTCAGCTGATTCTAGATCCTGCGGTGCGTGCCAAATTGCCGAGCGGTGTTTTGGCTCATGAAGCAACCACGAAATTGGTGTGGATTGGTTCGATCGCTCCGGCGGAAATTGATACGCAGTGCGAGCGATTTGAGCACTGTGCTCCGGCGTTACTCGCAGATCTTTCGACTAGCTATATGCTTTTGGATACGCCGGGAGCAACGGACGCCGATAGTCGAGCAGCTGAAATCGCCCACAAAGCCCTTTCACTGACCCCAATTCAACTACTGGTCATCCGCCGAGATCAGTTGCGGTCCAGTACCACCAGTCCAATCGTTAATCAGAGTGAAGGAGTACTGTGTCTCCCGATCATCACGGCGGTTTCTCCTCGCGAAGTTCCATCAGACCACTTGGAGCATTTCACGACATCCGATGGGCAAGCCTCTTCCGAGACGCCGCTTCATCGAGATTTACAACGGTGGATGCAGATGATTCACGATAGCGCGCCTAAGAGCCGACTATTGACTCCTGTTCTCATCGAAGACTTTGAAGCGACCGGCAACGAAGAAGCTGCGAGCCGTCGCTTGCGAGAGCTAGTCAGTCAGCGACTGAAAAGCCAATCACTCTCCGAGCTAGGCGAAACGCGCGAAGCTCGCTTGTCGGCTGCGACCGCTCGGCTTAAGAGTCAAATTCATCACTTGCTAGAAACGACTGCACCGCAACTTTCGCGATCGGTTCATCGACTTGTTTCAGAATCGCAACAGCTTCCAAATCGCGTTGTGGAATCGGTCTTGGGATCCACCGTCATTCTTGAAACGGCAGTACGAGCTCGTTTACGAGCGCAAGTCGTTTCGGACACGAGTCCCATATGGTTTCCCTACCGCACCACAATTTCGTTGCTCAGTATGACGCAAGGAGCGTGGGATCGGCTGTTGCTAGCGATGACCGGGAGCATCCCGTCCATATTCGGCACATTGGTAACGTGGGCCAAGAACATTCAGCAGTCGCGGAAGATCGAATGGGAGATGCAAGAAGGTTTGCGTGAGCGACTCAACCGCCAGATTGAAGATCAGCTTGCCCCGATGCAACAGCAGTTTCATCGAGCTCTCTCTCGTGTTCGGTCTAGCCATGGTTCGCAGTCAAGCAATCCAGGTCGCGTCGTCCTTCGCGGGATCGAAGAATTGCAATCTCGATCACAATCGCTTTTTGAATCGGTGTTGCAAAGAAACCGAGCATCGCGATGGTCGTTGATGCTTTGTGCATTCCTGGGGACGCTGATCTTTTGGGGATTGCTGGTTGGACCGATTGTGGCCATCTATCGGCAATATTTCCTGGCTTGCTATAGCTCCTTCATGAATCAGACGACGGATGTTGGGGCTTTCCCACATCCTAGTCCTGCCATGTTGGCAACGAGCATTTTCCTCTCCTTTATTCCATTATTGTTGTATGCGATGATAACTCTCACTTCATTTATCCGTCGTTCGAAGATTGAACGGATATCCCGAGGTTTGATCGAACAACATCACGCCCTGGTGAATGAGTTGCAAAGCAATGGCATCCTAAGACTCGACTTTGAAGATTCGATCTTGGAGAAAGCTCAGTTCTTGCTTTCATTGGAAAGCCACGGGAACCCATGAACGGTCGAAGTCATTCTTCGTCGACAACATCTGTCGCTCGATTGACGAGTCTCGCGCCATCGGCGATCGCGGTCATTGAATTGCAAGGCCCTCAGGCTGTTGAGTGGACTATGGCCTGTTGGGAATCCGCGACACGGCGATCGTTATCGATAAATGCGATTCGATACGGAGCGTGGCGTGGCGCGAATCGATTTATCGATCGTGCCTCGAATGAGAACGCCCCTTCTATTGGCTCGGTACGAAAGCAGGGAGAGTCGGAGGCTGCACTCGGCGAGCCACTACCGCGTCCGGCCTCTCCCAATTGGAGCGGTGAGGGACCCCATACAACATCATCCGCGGGCAGGACTGCTCCAGAGGACATCGTGGTATGCCAAACTGCTCAGCAGACGGTCGAACTGCATTGCCATGGTGGCAAGATGGCGGCAGAACGAATTGTTCAAGATCTCGTCGCTTTAGGGGCTGTGCCGCGATATGCGATCGGATCGGACGCATACGATTCATCGCCGACTTTATCGAGTTTAGACTCGGAGAAGCTCGGCGATTTCCACGATGTTGCCAAGAAGAAGGAGACTATCTCTTTCACGGCCGATGCCTGGGAAGATTTACTTAAAACGACTACCCCGCTGACGACAGCCAGGATGCTGGACCAGGCTCACGGTGCATTGGATAGGGCCGTTCAGGAGATACAGGATGCGATCGCTGCTTCGCAGTTCGAACAAGCGAATCGAAACATCGACCGTTTATGCTCACAGTACGCCGGCGGGCTTCATCTAACACAACCATGGAAACTAGCTATAACGGGGCCACCTAATGTTGGAAAGAGTAGTTTGCTCAACGCGATCCTTGGATTTAGTCGAGCGATTGTGGATCCGTTAGCGGGAACGACGCGTGATATCCTCAATGAAAGGACGAGTTTACTTGGCTGGCCATTCGAAATACTCGATACGGCGGGCTTGCGAGAGACGCACGACACGATTGAAGCGGAGGGGGTTCGACGGGCGATGGCCTCGATAGAAGAGTCGGATATCGCCCTTTGCTTAGTCGACCCTACTGTTGGCTGGAGCGACTTGCATGAAGAATTAAGGCAACGATTTGAAAAAAAGCTTTTGTTCTTGGTGTCGAAAGCGGACCTCATTTCGGACGTGCCGTTGTCAATTCGAGTTGTCGATGCCATTCGTGTTTGCTCAAGAACAAGGGTTGGTATTCAAGAACTGTACGAGGCAATTGTTGGACGTTTGATTCCTGATTCCATCAAGCCGGGGACTGCGATTCCATTTCGAGACGAGCACATGGCATATTTGGAACGCCTTCGTGCATCGATACAATGAATGAACGAGCTGGACGACTAACTCTTTCGGATGGAAGCTACTCGAATCGCAGATGTTTGACCGATTCACCCGTGTCACGCAGTTCGATCAGTGCATCGATTCCGATAGCCAGTTGTGCGTCGACGAATCGGCGATTGACATCGCGATCGCTAAGCGAAGTTTTGACACCTTCAGGAACCATCGGGTTATCGGAAACCAAAAGCAATGCTCCTTTCGGAATATGATTGGCGAAGCCGACAATAAAGAGCGTGGCGGTTTCCATATCGATTCCAATGGCGCGCGTCTTAACAAGGTACTCTTTAAACTCAGCATCATGTTCCCAAACACGTCGGTTGGTGGTGTAGACGGTTCCTGTCCAGTAATCAAAGCCGCGTTTTGCAATGGTGGCCGAGACGGCAGCTTGAAGCCGGAAGGAAGGGAGGGCCGGGATCTCGGGTGGTAGGTAGGAATCGCTTGCCCCTTCACCTCGAATGGCGGCGATCGGCAGGATAAAATCGCCGATCTTGGTCTTTTTGAGACCGCCGCATTTTCCGAGAAAGAGGACTGCTTTCGGTTCAACCGCCGAAAGCAGGTCCATGACCGTTGCCGCCATGGCACTCCCCATCCCGAAATTCATGATCGTGATATTTTCAGCCGTTGCGGACTGAATGGGTAGACCTTCGCCCAAAACGGGGACACCAAATCGGTCGGCGAAAATCGAAAGATACTGGGAGAAATTCGTGAGAAGAATGTACTTTCCAAATGAATTTAGATCGCGGCCGGTATAACGCGGCAGCCAATCTCGGACGATTTCAGGTTTTTCCTTCATGATTCGATAGTAGAAATGGGGCCCAAGGTCGCATAAAATAGAGGCTAGACTATATCGTTCTGCCTAGCTATTGGCAGGCGACAACCTTATCCTTTCTCGCCGACAGTATAATTGAGCTGTCTTGTTGATTTCGGCGAGTCCTTTATCTCTAGAATCTTGGTGAACTGTGAATCGGTTGTTAGCTTTTGTAAGCAATCAACGGAGCTTTTCGACGCAACATTGCTGGCTTTTGGCGGTTGTTTTGGGAACTGGCTTGGGGATGCTTCTAGCATCGCGCAATTCTGCCGCACAGGCACAGGGCCCGGCTGGAAAAGTTGCT
>JANOAI010000329.1:0-10909 GCA_031411055.1 Pirellulaceae bacterium | reverse complement strand
AAGCAGCTCGAGAGTGTTTGCCGACATGCGGGGCAAGTACGTGACTTGGATGTTATGATCGAACGCATTCGTAGACGATACGCGGCAGAGGCACCGAATCTTCTGCAGTCCGTTGAGAAGAAACAACTGAAACGGTTTACTGCTTTGGTAGGATATTTGCAAACAATCGATTCAAGAATAACGTCACTTGCTCACAGCAACCTAATACTCCCTCAAAATGAGAGACGGAAAGGCGGGTTTGCTGGTTCATTTAAGCCCTGGGCTCAACGACGAATCTTGAAGCTTGGCGAGCATTTTCTAAGATTCTCGAAACATACAAGCCACACCCCCCGATCACTTCACCGATTGCGTATTCATGTCAAGAAGCTTCGATATGCGTTCGAGATACTCACACCGTTCGTCCCAGACATCGCGTCTTCTTCGGTCTATATGCGTTTACAAGAATTGCAGCGGTTGCTTGGTGAGATCCATGATTCGATGATGTGGTGTAAAACAATCACGAACTATCGGCGTGACTCTCACGAGATTTGTTCTCGTCGATTTGTGAAACGTCAAACGCGCAGGCGGCTACGGAGGCAAACAGAGTATATCGCTCAATTGGAAAGTCTTTGGTCCGCAGAAGAGCAGGCGATATTTTCTAACGAACTCTATTGCTTGCTCAATGCGAATCCTTCCTTGTGATATCTTCGGTTCTTTGGTTTCAGTCACGATTAGATGAAGCGGCTCAGATTCATAAAACTCTCGATGCTGTCTTCGATCGAGTCTATGATCCGCTTTCTCCGGCGAGCGTTTTACGGTCCGTGGCTCCGCGTTTCATGACGACCAGGGCATCTCCGAGCATAAGCGCAGACGTTGGGCTGGGGTTCATATCGGTGGTTCCTTCTTTTCTCAAGATAGCCACAACCAACAACCGTCCCGCAGCTTGCTTCTCGACATCACCGACGCAGCACTTTAGCCATGGCGAATCCGGCCCAATCTCAATCTCTTCCATGTCCAACCCGAGTTCAGCCAAATGATTCTCAAATTCAATACTGGATTTTGTCTTTTCACCAAAAAGCTCACTCGCATTTGGATGCAGGATGAGATGAGCGATCCGATAGGCTCCGATGTGTGCCGGAAGAACAACGCGATTCGCGCCTGCCTGAATAAGCTTGCGTTGAGTCGACGGAACTTCGCCACGAGCGATAATCTGGATGCCGGGATTCATATTTCTAGCGCTAAGCGTAATAAAAACGTTGGCGGCATCGTTGGGTAGCACAGTCGCCAACACTCGCGCTCGAGCAATACCGGCCATGCGTAAAATCGTCTCGTCTGTCGCCTCGCCTTGAATAGCCAACCACCCGGCTTCGCGAGCCTCCTCGATACGATCCAGTGACAGATCCAGAATGACAAAGGAGATACCTCCCACCTCCAATTGCTTTGCAATCATGCTACCAATTCGACCAAAGCCGCAGATGATCGCGTGACTTTTCAGCTTCTCGATTTCGTTTTCCATACGTTTCCCTCCTAACGCTCGTTGAATCTGTGCTTCCGTAAGCCACTGTACCAACGTCCCGGTGATGAAAATGATACCTGTGCAACCAAGTACGATGAGTGAGATCGTCCATGCCCTCAACCATGGATTTGTAACCGGCGAGACTTCGCCGTAACCAACGCTGAATGCGGTAATGATAACCATGTAGAACGCGTCGCCCCACGACCATCCCGCTACTCGATAACCAACCGTGAACACAACCAGCACGACGCCAACGAAAGTCGCCGCGTAGAGCAGATTGGTCTTGGCTCGGCTGACTTGTTGGGGCATTGGTAAAAGAAAAAATCGCGTCGAATTCAGTTGGCCCCTCAAGGATACATCACCCCTTATCGCTAGAACAGCGACGATTCTCAATTCATACCGTCAACTGATTGTTTCGCTGAGAAAAAAGCCCAACCGCAACTCGGACGATACAGCTTCAATTGTATGAAATCGATTTGACGATCGGAACGATACTGTTAGCAATTGGCGAAACGAAGTCACTTGGTTTCGCCGTTAGAACGCTACAATTGCAGGCTCCGAGGACTTTTTCTGCCGTATTCCCGAGCAAGAGTCCCGTAATACCGCTTCGACCAGTCGTTCCCATTGCGATCAAGTCGGCACCTAGTCGTTCCGCAAGGTGACTAATGTCTTTCCAGGGACTGCCCCAACTCAGGTGCTTGATGATTGTCGCTGGATCGACTCCCAAGGAATCGACAAAGTTGTCCAGGTGAATTTTGGCTTCTTCGCGGATCTCATCTCGCAATGAGCTTCCTCGTGGTGTTTTCGAAATCAAGTCTTCAGGAATGTCCATGGAGTCGATTACGTGAAGCAAATGAAACTCTGCATTGGCTTGTTTGGCTAGCCATAGCGACTGTCGCGTTGCCTTCTCACTCGCACTGGAAAAGTCAGTCGCTGCCAGAATAATACTCGGCGGACCCAAGTCATCTTCTTTGACGGTCCAAACATGGGCTGGGCACTTTCGAATCGCTCGATTGGCAGTACTCCCGATGAAGAATTGCTCCCAACCAGCGCAACCGCGCGCCGATCATGACCAAGTCAAAACGACCGGCCTGTACGGCGTGCACGAGCTCGTCGCTTGCCACCGTTCTCTCCTTTTGCGTGCACCAAATCGCAATGGATTTTGTTCGAGGATCGGGCGTTGTTGTGACGGTGGTCAATCGTCCGGGTTTTCTCCAAGCTATCCCCGCTAATCATTTTCCCCGGCAACTCGTAACCGAGAGTTTGAGGATGCTTGACGAACAAGGGGGGCGGCCACGCGACTCAAGAGTTAAAGAGGGATTTCCCCTCGCGTGAGTTCAAGAGTATTATGAGGCTTTCTCGAAGACTTAGGAGCAACTTTTGCATGACAGGTCTTTTCGTCTCGGATCTCCATCTCTTTAGTCGAAGGTCGGTAGGTCACGATCGCTGGAATGAGCTTGACCTTGAAAGTGCTTCATGGCTGGTACTCGGAGGGGATATTTTCGACTTCCGATGGAGCACGTTACCCGATCAGGCAGCGACACTCGATGCCGCCAGAAGTTGGATCGAGAACCTCATTGCTTTACACCCGCACCTGCAAATCGACTACGTTGCCGGGAACCATGACAGTCATCCCACTATGCGAAGTCTTCTCCAGGTTCTTTCAGCTAGCCATTCAAAGTTCCAGTGGCACGACCATACATTCCGCCATGAAGACAAGCTTTTCTTGCACGGTGATATAATCGATGCACGACCTCACTCCAAAGGACTCGAATTCTATCGGAACAAATTTTCGGTTGAACCCAAATCGCGAGGAAGGGTGGCGAACCTGTTGTACGACACGATTGTGGCAACCCGTGCACACCAGCTTCCTCGACATTTCGTCCACCGGCCTCAGCAAATCTTGTCGCGTTTGTACGGGTGTTTAGTTCGCGAGGGGTTTGTCGCGGACCGAAAGCTACAAAAGATATTCTTTGGTCATACGCATGTTCCAATGCAAGGCGAGTTTCACCGAGGGTATCAATTTTACAATCCAGGCTCGGCCATTCGGCACCTTCCTTTTCGACCCTGCCTATTTGAATGCACGCCGCAATAACACTCGATTGACTAGATAAGTGTTTTCGAATGAATCATCTTTGGAGTCTATGGCCTCATATTATCGGAACGCTCGATGTTGCCATTGCAATTTTCTCGAGCTGCCACGCGATATTAAATAAAAGAGACGCAAGGGCGGCAACGGCTTGGGTAGGCTTAATCTGGTTTGTGCCGCTGCTAGGAAGCGTCCTCTATTTTCTGCTCGGCATCAATCGCATTGAGCGTCGAGCCAAAAGGCTGCGAGCCGGCACTCGTTGTGAGCCGTTGTCTTCCACAAGCTTTGAACATGCGGTGAGCCAAGCTGACGTTGCGAGACTTGGCGTTCAATTTCCCCCACTGTCGAGGATCGTCGATAAAGTATCTTGCTTTCCGATACTCGCTGGCAATTCCGTAGAACAGTTGGATCGTCGCACTGCGTTCCCAACAATGCTGGAAGCCATTTCAGCCGCTCGGTCGACCATTGCGATCTCAACTTATATCTTTGGCAACGACGCCATTGGTCGAGAATTTGTAGCGGCTTTTGCCTCAGCGAAGAAACGAGGAGTTGAAGTACGCGTTTTGGTGGATGATTTCGGTTCGCTTTACAGCTGGCCGAGAATCTTTCGCGAACTTCGTCGAAATGGTATTACGTTCGCCAAGTTCCATCCGCAGCGAATTCCTTGGATCTTCCTGCACGCTAATATCCGAAACCATCGAAAGATTCTTGTTGTCGATGGAGCCATCGGATTTACAGGCGGTATGAATATTTGGCAAAAGCAGTCGCATCTTTCTGGAATCGATCAGGCCGTTGAGGATCTTCACTTTAGGATCACAGGGCCGATTGTCCATCAGCTCCAAGCCACATTCGTCGAAGACTGGAATTTTGCATCAGACGAACTTCTTTGCGGCGAATTTTGGTTTCCAACGCTCTCAGCAACCGGTAACACGATGTGCCGAGGGATCGTGGATGGTCCCGATGAAAACCTCGACAATATTCGCTTAACCTTCGCCGCTGCAATCACTAGCGCCCGGGAACGCATTGCGATCGTGACCCCCTATTTTCTTCCTGATCGCGAGCTGATTGATGCACTCAATCTGGCGGCCATGCGGGGTGTTTGTGTCGACATCGTGATGCCCAAAAAGAACAATTTGTTCTTTGTAGAATGGGCCTCGATGGCGATGCGCTGGCAGCTACTAGAACGGGGGTGTCGCATGTGGATGCAGAAACCACCTTTTGATCATTCGAAATTGATTGTTGTCGATGGCGTTTGGTCGCTGCTTGGTTCAACGAACTGGGATCCGCGTAGTCTTCGACTCAATTTTGAATTCGACGTCGAATGTTATGACGATCAGCTTGGGAACGACCTACAACGGTGTATTGATCGCAAGATCCAGAACTCAGAGCGGCTCACGCTGGAGATGGTGCATCAACGCCGCTTGCCTATCAAGCTTCGCGACGGAATCGCACGACTGTTTTCGCCCTACCTTTGAGTGCTTTTGGGAGCTAAAGGGACTTATTGAGAGACGGATCTATTCAGGTTGACTATTCACAAGGCACGAGATTTGCATCACGACGAATGAGTCCTGACCAGTAGTTGATATGTTCTATCAGTTTTTCGAGTGCAGGGATAAGAAAATGCATTGCCATTCATTTTATAAAAACTCATGTCGCCCGGCATACAGTGCGAAGCCTTGAGTTCGTTTTCCGCTTGATCCTCATTCTAGGAGTGTGAGTTCCGATGAAAGTCATGATTGCAACCGACGGGTCTTTGCATGCAGAAAAAGCTGCGAGATTCTTTTGTCATCTTCCCCATCAAGAACCACTTGAGCTGCTCATTGTCGCAGTAAATTACATCCCGGTGATCCATGGTAGTCCCGAGATTTTGGGGGCGATGGACCAAGTCTATGTAGATGATAAGGGACGACTTCTTAAGGCCTGTGAGACCATCGCGGAGATGTTCGACGGAGCTTTGGTAAAGATGGAGAGTCTGATTCTCGATGGTCACCCAGGAGAAGCCCTGCTGGAAGTCGCCGAGTCGAGGGATATCGAATTGATCGTTATGGGAGCTATGGGGCACTCTACGTTTGATCGGCTCTTGCTCGGAAGCGTCAGCGATTTTGTTGCAGCGCATACGAAATGTTCGATTCTCATCGTGCGAAACACTTTGCTTGATCACCTTTATGATCATGAATTGAAGATCTGCTATGCCTATGATGGTTCAACGCGATGCAAGGCAGCACTCGAAGACATATCGAGGTTTGATTGGCGCCCAACCATGAGAGTCGATTTAGTAAACGTTGTCCGTTTGCCAGAAATTTATTCGGATATACCGATTCCGATTGACACAACCGAACTCAGGGCCAAAGCAGGCATTGAATTGGAGCAAGGCGCCGTGGCAACCAAGGCATTGACGGATAACGTTGCAACGCATATCCGAGAATCCGATCACGTCGGGGATACCCTCGTCCAGTTTTGTAAGCACCATGAAAACAACCTTCTCCTCGTCGGGGACACCGGACGCGGAATTGTCGGGCGGATTATTCTAGGAAGCGTCTCCCGATATGTGTTGCGAGAAGGCGCTTGTTCCGTCTGGATAGGTCGAAAACGGGGTTAGACTACGTAAGAGCATCTACGGCCTTCGTGACGCGATGAGTGGTCCAGGCTCAAGATTCGGCGGCGAAAAAATGGAGTTAGGCGCAGCCGATGCAGTAGGGAGTCCATGGCAAGGCATCGAGTCTTTCCTGTCCGATATGCTTTCCGCACGATTCGCACTTTCCATAGTCACCGCGTTCAATGCGACGTAGAGCCAAACGAATTTCGCGAATCTCTTCTTTGGTGACATCCCCTACGGCAGCCCAAGCCTCATCGTTCTCCATCTCGATAGCGTTCTCTTCCCAATCACTATTCCCTGGGTCGCTCAAGATGTCCTCGATATCGAGAGCCCTTGCATAGAGTGCCTTCAGTTTCGCCTGTAGTTCAGCTTTTACTTTCCCATGACTTTTCATCGCATTCGTCTCTTTCTTGAGGCAGGAGGGGTAGCTGGCGCTGTTTCACAGACACTCATCGAGAAAGCCGGACTCTTCCTGGAAAAATGCTGTTCGCGAGGTACCAGAGCGCGAGCCAAGCTTCGTTTCGATTAGCTCACAGTGGTTGCAAAGCGCGTGCCGCTAACTTCCTGCCGAGTCACCATGATTGAAAGAGCCATCTTTTTCATCAACGCATGGATGACATCCTATCCGAACGACCTTCTTCCCAAAGGAATTTTGTGATGCGAGATGGTGGATACCGCGCGCCACTTCGGCACAGAGTGAGCACACTGTTTCGCGCATGCGGTCGTGGTGCACTGGTCTTGTCGAGTACTTTTCATTCGGTCCAGGTTTTGCATCTTCGATTAAATTTTGTATGAGACTGCCAAAGCTGCCGTGGGTTACGGCAGCAACGAATGGGCGTCTCAAAAATGTTCCCTAGTTTTCATGGAGAAGAATAGCATGGCTACGACAATCACTCCGCCGAAGAATTCATCGACACCTGCGAATCGAGATTCGTTCTCATTGTTGAGAAAAGAGATGGATGATTTGCTTTCAAATTTCTGGGGCCCAACGCCAACGACATGGCTATCGAGTAATCTCTCGCCGGCTGTCGATTTGTCTGAGCAAGAGAACGCCTTTGTTATAAAGGTGGATGCTCCTGGCTTGGAGGCCAAGGATCTGAACGTCCAGGTTCATGGAAATACCGTTTCCGTAAGCGGACAACGTCAAGAAGAGAAAGAAAGCAAAGACAAGACGTATTATCGAATGGAGCGTCGGCAGGGATCTTTCTCACGCAGCGTCAACCTGCCGTGCAACATCAATGAGGATGAAGTCGCGGCTGAGTACGTTAACGGCGTTTTGACTTTGACGCTCCCCAAAGCGGAAAGCTCTAAGGCTAAGAAGATTTCTGTGAAGGGATGATCGCTCTTGGAGCGATTGGATGTTTTTCAACGAATACGGACAGGTCAGCGGTCTTGGCTGGTCTGTTCGTCGGCGCAGGGTATTCACTCAGTTGCCATCGTATTGGGGATTGTTTGCGATGATCGCAGGTCCTTGAATGAACGATCCCTTTCTAGGAAGCCCAAGCGCTGCGACGCGTCGATCTTAGACGGGCTTCAAAGCGTTGGAAACCGATTCCATCTGGCGTCTCTTGCAAAATCGAGGGTTCTATCATCCGTCAATTCCCCAATGATAGGCAGTCTTCTTGGGTTTCAACGTTTCCATTGACTCGATGATTTCTTCAAGTGGCGTAGGACGCTGGATTTTCTCGCTGCCTAAACCGTGCCCAACATACCCCTCGGCCTCCATAAGATCAAACTGGTTAACCATGATGTGTCCGGACCCTTGAGCATCCATGATCGATGCGTGTTTCCCAGACTCGATAACACGTGTCACCAGTGCTATGGCCTCCCCGATCGTATCGCAAAGCCCGACCCGAATTCCCGAGGGACGTTCCGAAACCACATAGCGCTTCATCGTCGATCCAAATAATTATTTCACGTCTGTCAATCAAATCCTTAACGCAACAGAACGTGACAGGAGACGCAACTTGTCGTCAGTTGGTTGAAGGCCATAACGGCCCCCTCGGCGTTCTTACGTTGAGCTTGGCGAATAAGTTCGGCATTAGCTACGTCAAACGTTTGACGCTGGGAACGATAGGTTTCACTACTGCGCCGTACAAAACCTTCAATCTTTCCAAGCAATCGCATTTGGGTAGCATCTTGCTCCAATTTCTCGTAATCACCTTTCGTGAGTGACTCGAGGATTGATTTCGAGAAGTCAAGCTTCTTGGCCATCCAAAAACTAGTTGGATGTTCCTTGGTCTCTTTGGGTATGGCTGGTTCAGGTTGGGGCGCTTTCTTTTCTTCCTGAGCCCGCAAGCTCGCACAGCAAAAGACACTCAAGCATCCCAGCAGAAATCGCAATTGCAACAATCTCATCGTAGACAGGCCTCTTCATAAGGAAACGGTAATAAGCAGAATAATCAATCCAAATTTGATTTAATCGCTACCAAACAAGCGACCTGCACTTTCCATACCTGATTCCGGTAGCTCGCTTCGATTTCAGGATGATTTTGTTTATTGTCCATCCGAATCAGAAGATGTCTGCTTTTTCCAAAGATGAGCACCTTCGACATTCAGGATTCATCGCGTTCACCATGTTCTTGCCGATGCAATCGACGGAGCTAAGGTGTGACTTTTCGAGTCACATGTCGCGCTTTAGCAATAAACCTTTTCGCGTTGGAATGTCCGGAGGAGAAAGTCCAGAGGAATTCTTTCGAACTCAATGGAATGCGATTCGCAGTAGTTCCAAGTCACATACTCTTTCACACCGAGCGATGACAATCGGGCGAACTATTTCCAATGGATAGCCGCGCGTCACAATTCGCTTCACATGGGAACGTACATCCTGAGTGGCTACGGAACAGCCTTAGTGGTGGCTACGGGCACGGACACCGAGCTTGGCAAGATCTCAAAAGGCCTGGAAAGTCACAATCCTGAAACAGCATTTGAGCGTGGCATTCGTCATTTTGGGCAACTCTTGATCAAGATCGTAGTATTGATAGCCGTCGTCGTATTCGCCATAAAAGTCGGTATTCAACATAAGCCGCTGGCTGACGCGCTGATGGTTTCACTGGCTCACGCGGTTGGCATGACCCCTCAATTATTGCCAGCGGTTACAAGTGTTGTTCTAGCCGCCGGGGCTAATGCGATGGCGAAAAAGCAGGTTATTATTAAGCAACTTCTTTCTATCGGTACTTGGCTGGACAGCGCCACTTTGAATCAGCCGAACGGCGTTAGCCGCGGTTGTTGCGCTGAAAACTGTGCGAACGCTAAAACGGCTAATGGTTTCGAAAACGTTACAAATCATTAGGGATTTGATTCAACGTGGCGCTGTCCAGTTAGTGTCGAAGGAAATAGTTGCTCACGCATCGCATGGTATTGGCTAGCGGACCATTGACTAAAACGGAAGTTATTAATCGCAAATTGCGGCCTTGAACTAAAACCAAAGCGTTCAATTTAAAAGGGCGGTAACCTGGGAACCAGGCTTGAAGTTCCGCGATAAGAGGACAATCTCTTTAACGCGATTCTGCAAGATCACCGTGTGTCTCTGACACAATGTGAGCGTAATGGGCGCAACGATAACACTTCGTTATTTCGAAAAGTTGAGATGTTTCACCGCGACAAAATGATCCGCCTCCGTTCGCAATGCCTACTCGCGATCCAAAAAATCTCAGACTCCGATATGCAGTTCACTTTGGTGCGTTAATTGCTTCCAAGGAATTACGACATTTTACCGAAGAGAGAAAATCGCAGTGTCAGGTCACCCCCAAGCCAATCGTGTGATTGTCGATGCAAACGAAGCGGTTGCTCGGGTTGCGTATGCTGCTAGCGAAGTAATTGCGATCTATCCGATTACGCCAGCTTCACCCATCGGCGAGTTCGCAGATGCTTGGCGAGCCGAAGAACGCACCAACATCTTTGGAACAATCCCAGAAGTCATCGAAATGCAGAGCGAAGCCGGGGCAGTTGGCGTCGTTCATGGAGCCCTTCAGGCCGGCGCACTTTCGACGACGTTTACGGCATCGCAGGGATTGCTTCTGATGATCCCGAATATGTTCAAGATCGCTGGGGAGCTGACACCTACCGTATTCCACGTGGCTGCACGTACGGTTGCGACCCACGCTCTTTCCATCTTTGGCGATCATTGCGACGTCATGGCGTGCCGGTCTACTGGCTGGGCGATGCTTTGCTCCAGCAGTGTCCAGGAAGCCCAAGACTTTGCCTTAATGACGCATACTGCAACTCTTCTTACGCGAATTCCCAATCTTCATTTCTTTGATGGGTTTCGAACTTCCCATGAGCTGAAATGCAACGACGAAATCTCGCTTGAATCGATTCAGTCGATGCTCGACTTCAACGCCATCCAACGGCATCGCGATCTTGGACTTTCGCCGGATCATCCTCAGCTCCGCGGTTCGGCTCAGAACCCTGACGTATTCTTTCAAGCGAGAGAAGCGATCAATCCTTACTACGATGCATTCCCAAACGTTCTTCGAGTGGTGATGAAGCGGCTTGAGTCTCATACCGGGCGACACTACGATCTTTTTGAATACTACGGTGATCCGGGAGCGGAACGAGTTCTCGTCATGATGGGCTCCGGCGTTGGCGCAGGGCAATCGCACAACGAACCCTTAAAAAGCTGCGATGAGACGGTCAAACGCTTGGTCGTCCCATCCGCAACGTTTGCGTTTGCCTCGGATTGTATCTTTGATGGTAGTGTCCCGTTGTAAAACGCTAAGGGCAAGGC